>DIVL01000060.1 GCA_002435825.1 Anaerolineaceae bacterium UBA6133 | reverse complement strand
TTGACTTTCAAGACGGTATCTACGCCGATTGTTACATTAAGCAAGTTCTTGGTTGATGCATGATAAAATTGATCCATCAGCCCTAAGGAGCTAACTATGACCAACCACTGTGCCCCCGATTACTCCCGTGAAGAACAAATTCGAGGCTTGATTGAGCAGATCAGCGCTTACATCGAGCAATTTCATCATGGTTGTGTTGAACTGGTCAGCGTTGAGGGCGATACGATTAAAGTGCGCCTCGGGGGTGCCTGCGCCGAGTGCGATCTTTCCACCCAGACTCTGCAAGGCTGGGTCGCCGGCACCATCCGCCAATTCTTTCCCGATGCAATTGTTATCGCAGCTGAATAGACTCGGGTTTCCTTTTTTTTATACTCCAAAACCTTAAGAGTTTGTAAAACCTTGCAAATAGATTAATTATCAGCCCAGTTCGCGGTAGGTCGGCGCGCTCGGGGCAAAGATTTCGCGTTGAACGGTCTCCAGCAGCGTCTCACCTTTCAGGTCCTCAACCGTGTAACAAACCGCGTCCATCTTGTCTGCCAGGTCCTGCGCCAGACCGCTGTCGAAGACCTTCTGCTCCATGTTGATTACCACGCTGTGGATCTTCTCGTTGGCAAACATGCCGGCCAGCTCCGCGATCTCTTCTGCCACAATCCGCCCGGGAACAAACGGCACATTTCCGGCTCCATCGGTCAGAACGATCAGCAGCGGCTGCACATCCGGGTGCAGGATCTTTTCGCGCTTGATGACCTCATACGCCATCTGCAGCCCTGCCGAGAGGGGCGTCTTTCCACCAACCGGGATGTTTTCGAGCGCGCGCTGTGCCAGCAGCACCGAGTTGGTCGGCGCCAGCACCAGCGTGGCGCGGTCTTTCTGGAACACCACCAATCCCACCCGGTCGCGACGCTGATAAGCGTCCGTAACGAGCGATAAAATCGCCCCCTTGGTAGCCTGCATACGTTCTGATACTGCCATAGACCAGGAACCGTCCACCAGGAACAGGATCAAATTGGCGGTCTTCCTGATCCTGATCTTCTTCTGGAAATCCGATGATCTCACCGCAAATGCCACATCGCGCTCGGCGCGCAAGTCTTCTCGCTGGTTTTGGAAAGGCGCGGCTGCGCGGATGGTGGCGTCAAACGCCAGATCAGAGGTGTCATCCGGTGCGGCTTGCGCCTGGATGTAGCGCCCTCGTTTGGTTTTTGATCGGGTTTGGGAGCGCCTGCCGCCCTGCTTGCGGACCATTTCGTCCAGGGGGGTGTCAAGCTGGCGCGGCTCAAAGGTCTCGCCGGGCTTCACCACCTTGCCGCCCTCCCACCATAGGGCGTTTATTTCGGTGAAGATCTGCTGCTGCCCCTCCCCAACCACCGGAAGCTCGTCGTCCGGGTGGCTTTCTAAGGAGTCGGACTCCGGGGGTCCGTCAGTTTTTTTTTTTAGATTCTTCAGCCGTGTCGGGTTTTTCTTCCTCTTCGCCGCCGACGATCGTGGTTTGCATTTTCAAATCAGCCAGCTTCGCTTCGAGCGCCTGCACCCCAAAAGCGCTCTTGCGGAAAGGTCCTGCCTTCACCCTGTGGGGCAGTGCCAGCTCGGCAGCCATGGCGATATCCCGCGGCGTAATGCGCATTCGCCCTTCAAAGGCAGCCTGCGCGCGGGCGGCTTTGAGGATCACCAGGTCCGACCGATGCCCATCCACTTCCATCTCGGAGGTCAAATCAGCGATGATCAAGAGATCGCGCTGGGTAAAGCGCACCTCATCCACCAACTCGCGGGCTATCTCAATTTGCTGCGAGAGTTCCAGCTCCTTTGGCAGCCAGACCTGGCGAAACGCGTCGGGGTCAGTTTCAAAAGCGATATTGCGGCGCATGATGTCCACACGCTGGGCTTTATCCAGGATGCCGCGAATTTCAACCGAAAAGGCAAAGCGGTCCAGAAGCTGTGGGCGCAGGTCGCCCTCTTCGGGGTTCATCGTGCCAACGAGGATAAAACGCGCCGGATGGCTGAAAGAGATACCTTCCCGTTCCACAATGTTGACGCCCATTGCCGCCGAGTCGAGCAGGATATCCACCACGTGATCGTCCAGCAGGTTGACTTCGTCGATGTAAAGCAAGCCGCGGTTTGCAGCCGCCAGCACGCCGGGCTCAAAATGGCGTTCGCCCTTTTGAATCGCGCGTTCGATGTCGAGCGTGCCCACCACGCGATCTTCCGTGGCTGAAACTGGCAGGTTTATGAAAGGCGTTTCACGGATTTCAGTGGGCATCGGATCCTCACCCGCCACAAAGCGCTCACGGCACTCCGTGCACCAGCTGGTGGGCTTGGCAGGGTCACAGCCAAAACGACAGTCGCTGACTACCCGCATAGGCGGCAATAAAGCAGCCAGGGCTCGCGCCGCGGTGGACTTGGCGGTGCCGCGTTCGCCTCGAATGAGTACGCCTCCAATGCGGGGATCAACTGCATTAAGGATCAGCGAGCGGAGCATACGCTCCTGGCCGACTACTGCTGTGAAAGGAAAGATTACGCGATCGTTCATGTGTGTCTCCTGCAAGAGTCGATTATAGCACGCCAGACTTCAATCGCGACAGTTGTAGCGATTCCATCTAAACCGATCTCATTTTCTCTCAAAAACCGCGTCTCCAGGGCCAAAAAGAGACCAATTGAGCCCCTTTTCAGCCTTTTTGAGAGTTCCTGATAGTTTCTATTGACTAAACTGAAACCCGTAAGCCTAACTTAAGGAGATTGATCATGGAAGTTCCACGCCACTGGCGTCTAAAAAAACAACGATACGCACTGCAGGGCGAGGTCTGCCCGCACTGCGATGCCAAGATTTTCCCACCCCGCGACGTCTGCCCTGAATGCGGCGGCGAAGCCAAAACGCCCTTCACCTTCAGCGGTCAGGGTGAGGTATATTCCTTCACAAGCTACAGCAATGCTCCCGCTGGCTTTGAAGAGCAAGCCCCCTACACCATAGCCATGGTCAAATTGAACGAAGGTCCGGTTGTGACCGCCCAACTGACCGATCTCGGCGCTGAGCCTGTGCGCATCGGCATGCCGGTGGAGATGGTCACGCGCAAGATCCGCAACGACGGCTCTGAACGTGGCATGATCGTCTATGGCTACAAATTCCGCCCAGTGATGCAGAATTAGATTTTGATAGATGTAAGAACGAACCGCCGTCCAGAGATGGAGGGCGGTTTTTGTATTGTTCGTGCCACCTGTTGGTCTAGGTCAAGCGGATTTTACGCAAATACGGCTATCCCTCCGACAAACAAGAAAAGGCGACCCAGACTATGTTGGAGCAGGCGGAAGGAATTGCGAAAGATTGGGCAGAACAGAGCAGATGCTATGGTATTTACCCTTTTTCCAAGTAATTCTCTGCGTATTCCAAGAAATTTTCCTTGAACCCTTCCAGCCAGGCTACGATGAAAGACCGTTGTTCGAATAAAGGTAACAAATCCTCTGCCAGGTCTGAGAACTTCATTTCAGCAATCTTTTCGCCCAGTAATTCAATCGCGGATTGAACCGTATAAGGCTGGTGACCATCTTTGGCCAGCTTTTCCTCCAGCGGTCTGATTTTCTGTTGCATGAACCATAATAAATCATAAAAATCGCGACCTTTGATCGCAGCCCTTTCGCCCTTCTTAAAATTGCGCTCCAGGCAGGCCAGCATCTTCCCGGCCATCATCGTTTCC
>DIVL01000057.1 GCA_002435825.1 Anaerolineaceae bacterium UBA6133 | reverse complement strand
AGGAAGATAAAGAGGCAGCTCTGAAAAAGATTGGCGACATCATCGAGAAACTAAAAGACTTGAAGCTGAATGAAGCTGCTGGGAAGGTAGAGACTGCTGCTTATGAAACCCTGACTTACATGGACTTCCCAAGAGAGCATTGGCGGCGTATTCGAACCAACAATGCTATGGAAAGGCTGAACCGGGAGATCAGGCGCAGAACGAAAAGCGTTGGCACGTTTCCGGATGGACGCTCTGCCTTGATGCTTGTATGTGCCCGACTCAGATACATCGAGCAGTCTGAGTGGGGTCAGAAAACGTACTTGAACATGCAGCATTTGGAGGATTACCAACCAAGTGATTCCTAAATGTGCGAAAAATACTTGACAGTACCTGAACCAATCAGGTTTCACATCCGTCTTTAAATGTGAAGAATGGCAATGGAGCGAAAGGAGGTAAGGATTGGAAGTTGAGCGTTTTGAAGAGCTGTTACAGGCATGCCGAAGCAGTCTGGAGCGTTTCGTTTTCTATCGTATTCCTAATCGTGAAGACTCAGAGGATCTGCTGGCAGATATTCAACTAAAGGCGTTTGAAAAGCGTGATAGTCTGTTGGACCCCCAGCGCTTCAAAGCTTGGATTCTGCGCATTGCATCAAACAGTTGCAATGATTATTTCAGGGAACAGGCTAAATCTCTTGAAATAGAATGGCAAGACGAACTGGATGAGACCCTCACAATGAACCGAGTTGGTCGCTCGATTCAACGCGAAGTGCGTGAAACGCTTGAAACGGTGCATAGCTCTGAACAGCAACTTCTTATTCTGTACTACTTCTACCAAATGCCCCTCCGAAACATTGCAGAGACACTTGATATTCCGATTGGAACGGTCAAGAGCCGTCTCTATGCTGCCAGGAATGAGTTCAAGCGGTTGCATTCTGAAACCACAACGAAGACAATAGGAGCGAAAAAAATGAAAAATCTACCAACAACCATGCCTGATTATAAGATCGCGCAACTTGATGAAAATCCTTTCGAGGTGCGTTGGGAAGAGATGATGGGTTGGCTGATCGTGCCAAGATTGGGTGAAAAACTTAAATGGGGTCTTTATGATTGGCCCGAACGTCGGATGACTTCCTGGATGGAATTAGAAGTCATTGGTAAGGCAAAGGTTCATGGGATCCATGGAGTTGAAATTTGTGTTAAAGAACATGACCTGGGTTCTGCGCATAACACAAGCGGCGGCGTGAATAACCGAATATTTATCGCCCAGTTAACCGAAACGCATTGCCGTTACCTGGCAGAGACCCATCAAGATGGAGATGTGCACGCGTTCTATACTTTCTTGGACGGAGATGACTTCCTGCCTAATTGGGGGTTTGGCGAGGACAATTGTGGAAAAGAAGTTAATCTCACCCATAAAGGTTTAATCCAGCGAGAGGGTGACACATTCACTTCTCCTAGCGCTGAACAGGTGATGGACGTTTTCGGACGTTACAAAGTCGAGATCAATGGCAAGACTTACGACACGGTGGGCGTAATGGATATTGAAACTTATGACGAAGGGGTAGCCACTGAACAATTTATTGACCAGAATGGCAAGACAGTATTGTGGCGACGATTTAATCGCAACGATTGGCAAGTCAGAGATGGACATCTATGGAGTGAACGACTACCTCAGAATAAACGTTACACCATTAATGACCAAACTTATGTGCATTGGTACGACTGCATCAGTGATTACATATTGTGATGGATTGAGCGATTTGGAGAAAATGAAAAATAATTTCTTCATGATGCAGGCTTAACTGAAGAAGGATTCTAAGATTGGGGCGAGGACAGCCGCTTCGACCGAGTGGGTCTGCCCTTCCAGCAGCGTTGATTCCGCCTGGGGAATAGTGCGGGTGAAAGCCGTCATGATACCGGGGGCAGTCTTAAAGCTTTTGGTTCCGGCAATCATCAAAACGGGCATTGGCAGATTTTTCGCGCGCTCTTCAAGGAAGGATCTGGAAGCTTTTTGAATCTCAGCTTCGTAGGCGATCGTGCCTGCCATGTCGATGATGGTCTGACCGTGCTCTGAGGTGAGCGTGTCTTTGATCAGCTGCTCATCCATGCCCACTAAACGCATAAAGCGCTTGACCACTGCCAGGTTTTTACCCCTGGCGACTTGTTTGCCAACTTGGCGGATCAAAAAGTTCGTCAAGGTCCTTTCCAACCAGCCGCCGCTCAATGGGGGTTCGTAGGCAGCTACCTTGAGCACCTTTTCAGGAAACTCTGCTGCTGTGAAGAGCGCTAATGCCGCGCCAGCCGAATGACCGTAGAGATGGGCTTTTCCTCCGTTGTGGTCGATCAGGACTGCCAGGTCCTGAACCTCTTTTTCAATCGAGTAGGGAGGGGTGTCGCCGCTTTGTCCCCGTCCGCGCCGGTCGTAGGTCAGAACGGTGAAATGCTCCTGGAGGAATGGGACCATCTCGCCCGGGACGCCAAAGTTGTGGGTGTTGAGCGCGCCGGTGACGATGATGAGCAGCGGTCCGCTGCCTGAAATTTCGTACGCGATGGGAGTATAGTCTTGCGAGTGAACAATTTTCATGGCTTGATTGTAAACCCAGGATGGAGTCGAAATTTAGTTTGTAAAGGCAGCGGAAATAAAAAAGCTGAGCCTGGAAGCGTGGCTCAACTTCTCCCCTGTTTAGTTAATACTTACTGGTCTAATCGGCGGATGACCAGGACAACTTTACCCTGCACTTCCACGATGCTGGGGTCGTTGATGATGATCGGTTTCATGGTGGGATTGGCAGGCTGCAGGCGCACCTGCCCGTTTTCGAGGTAGAAATATTTCAGGGTGGTTTCGTCGCGGTCATTGAGCCAGATCGCCACCATCTCGCCATTGCGAGCCTGGTTGGTCTTCTTCATCACGACGATGTCGCCATCGTTGACCATGGCGTCGATCATCGAGTCACCATGCACGCGCAGGGCGTAGAGATCTTCCAGGCGGTCGCCAGCGGGAAGCAGACTTCGGGCAACGTCAATCCCGGAATCGGGGTCGTAATAGCTGAAGTCAGAAGCTGGCACCGGCATCGGCTCACCTGCCACGATGTTTCCCACCAGAGGCACGGAAACCAGCTGTTCAGTGAGGTTGGTTACCGCATTGTTAACGTTTTGGAGCAAGCTGCCATTGCTGGTCTTGAGCAAATTGATACCCCGCGAGACATTGCTGTCACGCTCGAGATAATTCATTTCCGCGAGCTGATTCAGGTAATAGTTGACCACCGAGGTCGAACTGATCTGCGTGTGGTCGCCGATCTCGCGGATGGAAGGGGGATAACCATGTTCGGACAGGAAGGTTTCCAGGAAGGTCAATATCTTCTTGTGTCTGGGGCTAAGCCCGGTTCGTCTTCTTGCCATGATTGCCTGCCTTTCTCTGCTGCTTCTTTTCAATAGAATAATAACAGAACAAATGTTCGGTGTCAAGTATAAAAGAGTAAGTCCGTGTTATGGTATGTTAATTGCACCTCACACAATTAAATTATTGACTTAAAAATTGGCCATTAGGAGATTTTGATGTCCGCAAGAAATTATCGAACAAGTTTGTTGGCTCTTGTTTTTGTGATTCTGGCTCTTATTGCCCAACCAGTGACTGGTGTTGATAGCGGATTTATTAAGACCAATTTGTCAATCTCTCCTGAAATAAAATTTGCTTTGACAGGCATGGAGACTGGCTGGCTGCGTTCTGGCGACCGCGTATTCCGCACGGAAAGTAATGGGGCTGATTGGCAGGATGTAACACCTGCCTTGAATCAGAATGAATCCCTGCTGGATGTTTATTTTTTGGATTCCAACAATGCACTGACCCTTATAGTGAGTATAAATGGGGAGGAATGGCGGCTAGACCTGCTTAAAACAACCAATGCTGGCGTTAACTGGCAGGCTCAACCGATCACTCTTCCAAACCTGGTGCGCAATTTTAGGGATGCACCTTTCGGTAATGCGTTTGTGCAATGGCAGAATAACGGACATGGTTGGGTCCTGATCAAGCAAGCGACTTCCAGCAACTTCAGCATCGGAGTCCTACTTAAAACAAGCGATGGCGGGCTATCTTGGGAGGTTTTGGAACCGCCAGCAGCGGAAGAGTTTGTTTTTCTGGATGAGAATTTGGGTTTCATGCGCGATCCAGTGAATCCGATCCGGTTGTATCAAACTCAAGATGGCGGCAAGAGTTGGCAAGGTTTTCAACCTTTGATAGAGCAAACTGCAGGGATTGAGCTGCAGCGTGTGGGTTTGCCAACCAAATGGCAGGGTGGGGAGATGCTCCTCCCGGCATGGATTAAAGGTGGAGAAACCGAACCGAATTTGGTTTTCCTGAGGTCACAAGATGGGACTCAGAGCCAGACTGGCGGAACAGTCTGGGTGAAAGATCCTGGTGTAATCAATCCACAATCCTGGCAAGAACCTTTCGGATCTGCCCTGGCATTTACACAACTCAGCAGTTTTGAAGGTGAGAACTTTTGGCTCGGGTTGACTAACAGCTCCTGCAAGCAAGATACTTTGGCGGACGAAACGGGTTTGCCCCTAAGCACCCTGACCTGTGAAAAAAAGTACCTCTTGCTTTCAAGCCAGGATGGTGGCGAGCATTGGGCTTCTGAAAATATTCCCTCTGATGGTTTGGCTGCAATCGAGAGCAACTTCCAGAATGGAACCTTTCAAAGTATTTCTAAGGAAGATCGATTGAACAGTACCATTCAGTCAGTCCAGACATTTGCAGGGCATGGATTTGACGCTTGTGAGATCCCGTCACTATCTAATCTTCAAACCTGGTATAACGGAAGCCCATACAAGGCTGTGAATCTTTACATCGGTGGAGTTTCGCGTGCCTGTGATAATACCGCGCTCAATGCTGGTTACGTGCAGCAGATGTTCAATCAGGGTTGGCGATTCATCCCAACCTGGGTAGGTCCACAAGCGCCGTGTACAGGCTATGGTAATCGATTTTCTTATGATCCTGCGACAGCCTATGCTCAGGGTGTCGATAACGCCAACCAGGCAGCTGCAAAGCTTCTTGAACTTGGGCTTACCAACCCGAATGGTACGGGTAGTGTCGTTTATTACGACCTTGAGTATTTTTATTACACCTTTGAATGTTCTGCGGCTGCCAGGGCGTTCGTGCAGGGCTGGACAAACCGCCTGCAGACGCTCGGGATTTACTCCGGGTTGTATGCGACATCCACAAATCTTAATGCAAATAAGATTTATAACCTCCAACCACCACCAAGTGTGGTTTGGATTGCGGAGTGGTTCACGCCTCCAGGCTATCGCCCGGATGTAACAGTCTTTGATGTCGATCATTTGGCAGACAATTATTGGTCCAACCACCAGCGCGTTTATCAGTATTCCGGCGACCATAATGAAACCTGGGCAGGCGTGACGATCAATATTGATAATAACGTACTGGATGGTGTTGTTGCAATCCCTTATGATTCCACTGCGCCGGTTACAAGTTACACAAAATCCGGTACGATTGGTATCAGCCCGTGGTACAAAACTCCTGTGACGGTCACTTTGACCGCTACGGACAATTCGGTTGGTGTGAAGAATACATATTACAGAATAAACGCTGGAAGTTGGCAGACATACACCACACCATTTGCGGTGAGTGGAAGCGGACAGATGACGATTGATTACAGGAGTGTTGACTTCAATGACAATTGGGAAGCCTTGAAGACGGCCAATTTCTATGTGGACACTCAACCCCCGGTCAACCCACACGTCACAGATCCCGGCTGCCAGGCGTGGAATGGTGTTCCGCAGGCGTGGTGCAATGATCCCTGGTTCACCTGGGCAGGAGCATATGACCTTGGCGTGGGGCTAAACCCCAGCGACACCTATGAGTTTTACTGGGGAACAATTAAGAACGCAACCAGCGGCACGCGCACCTCAGCCACCCAATACAACCCGCCGGCAATCCCCACCGGCGTGCCCTACTATCTGCGTATCCGCACCCAGGATAAACATGGGCTGTGGAGCGCCTGGCAAACCATCTATACTCTAATTTATGATTACCACTTCACGCATCAATTGTGGCTCCCCCGGGTGGCAAAATAGCGGATTGATCTGAAAAGCCAGGGTGATTAGCCCTGCCAATGCCGTACTCGCAGCGGACAGCCTCGCGCCAACACCTGCGGGTGGTTTATAATCACAGCGCGGTTAAAAGCGATGGAGTAAATGTGAAGATCAAGAACTTTTTCAAGCAACTGGATTTTAGTTGGCGGTCAATCCGCGATTACCTCATGATCATTTTGGGAGGTCTGGTTCAGGCGTTGGCTCTGCGCACCTTCCTGATACCGGCACAGCTGGTGGGCGGGGGGATCAGCGGTATCGCCCAGTTGTTGTATTACCTCTGGGGCACCCCGGTTGGTATGATCACCCTGCTGGCTAATATCCCGCTTTTCATCATCGGCTGGCGCTACCTTGGCGGGCCGCGTTTTGCCCTTCGCACGATTCTCTCAGTCATTTCCTATACAGTCTTCACGGACATCCTGATTGAATTGACTGGGTCAGGCCCATTCACTGATGACATCCTGCTCAACTCACTCTATGGCGGACTCTTGCTCGGTGTTGGGCTGGGCTTGGTTTACCTTGGACGCGGCACCAGCGGCGGAACCGACATCCTCGGTCGAATTCTAAATCAGCGCCTGGGCATGTCGATTTCATTGGCTTATATGATCACAGATTCATTCGCGGTTTTGCTGGCAGGTTTCTTCTTTGGGTGGGAAAAATCTCTCTATGGCTTGATCATGATCTATCTGAGCGGCGTGGCGGCGGATATGATCTCGCAGGGTACCAATGTTATCCGAGAGGCGATGATCATCACTGATGAAACTGAAAAAGTTGTGGCAGCCATCACAGAGGAACTCGGTCGCGGCACCACCATCATTAATGCCAAAGGCGGCTACACGATGAAGGATCGCCCGATTGTGTTTTGCGTGGTGACCGCGGGGGAGGTTATTCGGTTGAAGACCATCGTGCGGGATACCGATCCGGACGCGTTCATGGTGGTGGGGCATGCCAACGAAGCTTTGGGTGAGGGCTTTAAACCGCTCGATGGGAAGACATAGCGTCTGATGCGCGTAGGGCGGGGCGAAGTACTTGTAGGGCGAGCTTGGAAGCACCGAACACTCCCTCCTGCAAAACCTTTGTGTGCTTCCAATCCGCCATCACGACAGCAATCATTTAAAAAACCAAACCTTGCTACTCAAAATAACCTCAGTGGCGGATTGAGGACACGATACGTTCGCCTGCCACATCGTTCACAGTGCCCTCAAGCTCGCCCTACGACTAACTGTGCCCGCGAAGCAGGGTATGGGGATCTGCATTTTATCTTTGTGGACCAACAAAACTGCAGACTGCCACGCCCCTTACAGGTCTTTAGATTATTTGACTCTACGGAATCGGGGGTCGCAGTGACGGTTTAACCCATCATTGTGATCTTCTTTGTGCCTGTCCCCACGTAGCAGGCTGCGCAACCTGACCTACGACCAGACCTATGGAATTCAGACGTAGGGGCGAAGCATCTAAAAAAACAATGCACTCCTATTTCCAAGCCATTCGTAAAGAATGCTTCGCCCCTACCGGTGATCTCAAAACGAGTAATGGCAAAAAACGGAACTGCAAACCATCAAGATTGTGCCGGGCTCCTGCCCGAGCACAGCTTGTCGCCTCAGGCGTCCAGTACCAACCGGAGACCTTCGGTCAGCTCACGTGCGCACCGAGGACGCCGGCACGATCAAGACCGTCATCGCGAGCTTCTTTTGCGCCTGTGCCCGCGAAGCAGGGTATGGCGATCTGAATTACCTATATCCTGGATCAAACTGCAGACTGCCGCGCCCCTTAAACCCTAGTGGAATAATACCTTTACGATAATCGGGGCTCGCAGTGACAGATCGGCCTGTCATCGCGAGCGAAGCGTGGCGATCTGCCTAGCATCTCTTAACAAAATCAAGAATGGTACCGGTAGGGCGAGCTTGGAAGCACTGAACACTCCCTCCTGCAAAACCTTTGTGTGCTTCCAATCCGCCATCACGACAGCAATCATTTAAAAAACCAAACCTAGCTACTCAAATTGACCTCATCGGCGGATTGAGGACACGATACGTTCGTCTGCCACATCGTTCACGGTGCCCTCAAGCTCGCCCTACGATTTTCTTTATTCGCGAAGCAGGGAGTGTCAATCTGGTTGTTTTTACTCCACGGAAGAGGTTATTAAACCCCCAGAACCTCGTCCAGATCTTCCACTCTACACCCCAACTTCAGCGCCATTTTCTCGCGCAGGGCGTCATCGGGTGAGAGATTGGCATAAGACTCCATGAACACGGAAAGCATCATATTGCAATCAGCGGCTTCATGCGCGATGTTTTGCTTGCGCAGGCGGTCGTAGTTTCGGACCCAGCCGGGCTTGCGGGAAACGATCTCGTCTGCTTCCAAGCCCAAGGCGGCGAAGCGAGCCAGAAAGTCTTTCTCCTCACTACTTAATCCCACCCCCTCCACTTCGGTGTAAGCTTCAGCCAGTTCACCAACCTCCGAGAGGAAGAACAAGAGCGCGCTCTTTTGGTCAGCCCACTGTAATCCACGCGCGTTGTAATATGCCTTGATCCACTTCGTGTCCATCACTCACCTCAACCTCAATTGTACCCGTCGATTAGACACTTGATGCATCAACCAATTGCAAATCTTGGTATGATTAACACTTGTGAAAAGAACTGAAACTCCACAACCCTTGTGGCTTATGCATGTGCTGCATGCGCCCACTGCCGATTACCTTTCCAATCCCAATCCTGCCCTGGGGGAAACGATCTCCCTACGCCTGCTGATCCCCAGCCAGGCCAAGCCCGACCAGGTCGTTTTGCGCACCATCCCCAATGGCGAGCAGCAGTTCACAGCCATGTTGCCGCAATCTGAGCGGGATGGTTACCGCGTTTGGGTGGCTGCCCTCAGGGTCAATGAGCCGCGTGTAAACTATCGCTTTGCCATCCAAACCGAAGGCAGAGTCTGGTGGCTGAACGCGCTCGGCTCAAGCCTTCACACGCCGCTTGGTTTGTTCGACTTCAAGCTGCTGGCAGGCTTTCAGCCCATCTCCTGGCTGCGGCAATCGGTGTTTTACCAGATCTTCCCGGATCGCTTTGCCAATGGCGACCCCGGCAACGATCCCATCGAAGCAACCGACGCTCGTTACAGATACACGCGTAAAACCTTCCCCTGGGGTGAAGCAGCACCCAAAGACCGCCATTTGATGCCTTTCTATGGGGGCGACCTGGCAGGTATCGAAGCTCACCTCGATTATCTTGAGCAGCTGGGCATCAACGCCCTCTACCTCAATCCGATTTTCACCGCCTTCACCAATCATCGTTACGATGTCAGTAACTTCCGCGAGGTCGATCCTGTTTTGGGCGGCGACCAAGCGCTGGTTTCCCTGCGCCAGGCTCTCACTCAGCGGGAGATGCGCTACGTGCTGGATATCGTCCCAAATCACTGCGGCTTCATGCATCCGTGGTTCCAATCCGCGCTCCAGGATGAAAAAAGCGAAACGCATGGTTACTTTTACTTCGCTGAAAACAGGCAGGATTACGTCTCGTGGATGGGTTTTGGTCACATGCCCAAGCTCAATTACGCGAGTGAAGCTCTGCGGCGCGAGATGATTGAAGACGACGATGCCGTCTTTGCCTATTGGCTTAAGCCGCCGTTTTTCGCGGATGGATGGCGTGTTGATGTGGGCAATATGCTCGGCCGGCAGGATGGTCACCAGATCAACCTTGACCTCTTGCGGGCTATCCGCACAGCGGTTAAGCGCGTTTCGCCTGGAGCTTACCTGATCGGAGAAAATTTCTTTGAGGCAACCGAACAGCTCCAGGGTGATGGCTGGGATGCGGTTATGAATTACACCGGTTTCGCTGACCCGATCCTCCACTGGCTGAAGGGCTATAAGCTGGACGCTCTGCGCTGTGAGACGGTCTTAAAAACCGATATTCCCTGGGACACCAACACCATGTTGGCGGCGTGGAACGAGAATCTTGCTTCCATCCCCTGGCAGATTGCCCTGCAGCAGTTTAACCTGCTGGACAGCCACGACACGCCACGTTTGCTGAACCTGCTGGATGGAGACAAACAGCTCAGCCGGCTGGCTGCAGTCGTGCAGTTTACCTTCCCCGGTGTGCCCTGCCTATACTATGGCGATGAAATTGGACTGGCGAACCAGGAAGGCTTTGCTTCGCGCAACTGCTTCCCCTGGGATGAACGGCAGTGGGACCGGGAGACTCTTGGTTTTTATAAGAAGTTGATCGCACTCCGCAGAGATAGTCCAGTTTTGGCAAACGGAGAATTTAGGATCCTGCACTTTGACCAGGACCTGGTGGTTTTTGCCCGAGTTTTGGGGGAAGAGTGGGTGTTGGTTACCGCCAACCGCTCCGAGCAGCCTCATCCACCAATACGCCTCGACGTGCCTGCGCTCAGCCTGCCCAAGGAAAGGGAGTTTACGGCTTTGTTTGGCTCGGAATGCCTCAAGGCCGGCCCTGGCTGGCTTGAACTTCCTGAAATAACTAAAGGCGGCGAGGTCTGGCAGTAAATTAGGTTGCGCTTATAATCAAGCTATGACAGGTTTGTTTCAACGTCTCAAGCAAAATATCAAAGCCTGGAGCAAGCGCCGCGGTGAAGTAAGGGGACGCGTGCGCAGTTTTTACCTGGATCTCAATGATCGCCTGGGCGGCGCCCTGGGAATTCTCCGCCATGCTTTTACCAACTTTTCCCTTGTGCATGCTGCCGAAGCTTCCGCCAGCCTGGCTTATTACGGTCTGTTTTCCATCTTTCCTTTGCTCCTGGCAGTGGTTTCCATCGGTTCGATGTTCTTGGAAGGCGAACTGGTCAGAGTGGAATTGTTGGAGCTAATCACGCAGTGGATTCCCATCTCGGCTGATACGGTCAATACGCAAATTACCACTGTGCTCAATATGCGTGGTCCTGTGACGGTAGTTGCTGTTATCTCCTTACTCTGGTCGGGTTCGAATGTATTCGAAAAAGTGATTGTGAATGTCAATCGCGCCTTCCCCAAGGGCAGCCGACCAGGCTTCTTCAAAAGCCGCGGTATGGCGCTGCTGATCATCCTGGCGATAATCCTGCTTTTCAGCGCATCGCTGTTTGTCAGTACGGTTGTGGAAATCTTCTTGGACGCTGAAAATGCCATTTTTGGCAAGCTGATTGCTTCGACCAAAGCCTGGGTGGATTTGCTGAAACTTGTACCGTTGGTCCTTAAGTTCCTCTTGTTTCTGGCTGTGTACAGTTGGATTCCTCAAAGCACCAGCATTCTCTTCAAGGCGCGCTCGATAGGGGCGGTGGTGAGCGCAGTTTTGTGGGAGCTCTCAAGCAGATTGCTTGGCTGGGCTATCTCCAGCGGTTTCACCAACTACGAGATCATTTACGGTTCACTGGCTTCTATCATCGCATTGATGTTCTGGCTCTATCTGAGCGGTTACATCCTCTTTTTCGGCGCTCACCTTGTGCATGCCATCGACACGCATCTGAGGCGTAAACGGATTGAGACTGGAAAAGAGAAATCTCTGGCAGGAGGGGAGGCAGCATAGTGGATCTGTCAATCTGCCTTGTGACCTTAAACACGCTTGCTTACCTGGAGCCTGTGTTGGCCTCAATAAGAAAATACACCCAAGGGTTGAGTTACGAGCTGATCATTGTGGATAACGCGTCCACGGATGGAACCGTGGATTGGATTGTGAAAAACTACCCGGATATCACTTTGGTGCGTAATCAGAGCAACCTTGGCTACACTCGGGGCAATAACCAGGCGATGGCGCTTGCAAAAGGGGACTTTCTGTTATTGCTCAATCCTGACACCCTATTAACTGAGGATTGTTTTGGACCGCAGATTGCCTACCTGAGGGAAAACCCCCAAGCCGGCATCACAATCCCGAAAGTGCTCAACGCGGATGGCAGTTTCCAGCAGCAATCGCGCCGGGGGGATGCACGTCCGGTCGAAGTTTTCGGCTATTTTCTAAAGCTGGGCAAGCTCTTCCCCAAAAACCAAGCCCTCAACGGTTACCTGCAGTCCTGGCTGCCGGAAGATGAGATTGCGGAGGTCAAAGCAGTTTCAGGCTCCTGCATGTTCATCCGGCGGGAAGTCCACGAGAAAATTGGCGGGCTGGACGAGCAGTTTTTTGCTTACCAGGAGGACAGTGATTACTGTCTGCGGGCCAGGCAGGCTGGCTGGAAGGTGATGTATGTGCCGCTGAGCAGTATTATCCACTATGCGGGTGAAGGCGGCTCAAAAACCAATCCTTATCACTCGATTTTCCAATGGCACCGCTCCTATTACCTCTACTATCGCAAGCATTTTTCTCGGGAGCATTTCTTCTTATTCAACTGGTTCTATTACCTGGTGATGATTGCCAAGTTGCTTTTGGCATGGTTGAAACGGTTCTTGAGAGGGAAATAGGTTCAGCGCTCGCAGTGACGGTTGTGCTCGTCATCGCGAGCGAAGCGTAGCGATCTGCCTTTTATTATCCGTAGTACCCATTGGGCGAGAAAAAGTACCTGTGGGGCGGGACAAAGTGCCCGTAGGGCGAGCTTGGAAGGACTGCGCACATCATCATGCAGGGACCTCGGCGTCCTTCCAATCCGCCATCACGTCATCGATCATTCACACGGCGGATTGAGGGCACTATACCTTCGTCTGCCAAATTGTTCACGGTGCCCTCAAGCTCGCCCTACGAAAAATGGGCCCATGAAGCGAAGCATGGAGATTTGCATGCTCTTGTTGCGTAGGGCTGGGCTTTAGTCCAGCCGCTGATTTTACCCAGTAGGAGTTGTAGGGCGCGATTGGAAGTACTGAAAACGTTATGATGCAAAGTCCTTGATGTGCTTCCAATCCGCCAACACGTCATCGATCATTCACACGGCGGATTGAGGGCAAGATACCTTCGTCTGCCAAATTGTTCACGGTGCCCTCAAGCTCGCCCTACGATTAACTGTGCCCCCGAAGCAGGGTATGGCGATCTGCCTTTTTAGTTGATTATGAAAGATCAAACTGCAGACTGCCACGCCCCTTCAGCACTAGTAGGTTGGCTCTTACAACAGAATCGGGGCTCGCAGTGACGGTTGTGCTCGTCATCGCGAGCGAAGCGTGGCGATCTGCCTTTTTTTATCCGTAGTACCCATTGGGCGAGACGAAGTACCTGTAGGGCGGGACAAAGTGCGCGTAGGGCGAGATTGGAAGCACTGAAAACGTTATGATGCAAAGACCTTGATGTGCTTCCAATCCGCCAACACGTCATCGATCGTTCACACGGCGGATTGAGGGCACTATACGTTCGTCTGCCAAATTGTTCACGGTGCCCTCAATACCCTGCTTCGCGGGCACTTCGTCTCGCCCTTGTATATTAAAACTCAGAAACGTGTGATAATTGAATGACATCGATCAGGAAGGTGAGGGTGAATCCGACCTCGTCCTCGTAGGGTGGGTTGGCGTCACAGTATCTTGCCCAGTCTTGACATCAAATTAGCCAACCCACCAATAACAGCAATCCTCCTTACGATCAGAACTGAGGAATCAATTTGCTTATGCTGCGGTGGGTAGGCTACAATCCGGTGTGCTCCTGCCTACGCTTTATGACGCCAACCCACCCTACCCGCATGACTGTCAATCGTGCTCCTGATCAAATGAATACGGTATCTACAATCAAATGTACTCGTTGTTACGGACCAACAATTCCTACCTGCTCAGCCGCAGAATTGCAGCGGCGTCAGCTCCGGTGATATCGTCATGCTCACCCAGGCTCGACACCCGTGCATCCCAGCGAGCCTGCACCTTCGCGGCGGCTTCATCTGGATCGACCCCAAAGGAGGTTAGGGTCGTGGGCATGCCCACGCTCTGGAAGAACGCCGCGGTTGCTTCAATTGTGCGGTCGACGCGTTCGGAGTACTTCTGCATCTTCTGATCCATCACGCGGTAACCGAACTGCAGCAGCTTGTCACGTTTTTGGTCGCGCTTATACCAGAGCAGCCAGGGCAAAACAACTGCCAGCGACTCGGCATGCGCCAGTCCGTAAAGGGCGGTCAAATCGTGCCCGATGCTATGCGTAGCCCAGTCCTGCGGCACGCCAGCGCCGATCAGGTGGTTGAGCGCGTTCGAGCAAACCCACATAAAGTTAGCGCGGGCGTCAAAGTCTGGAGGGTTCATTTCAAGCACAGCCGGAGCCATTTCCATGATAGCCATCAGCAATGCTTCCGACTGGCGGTCCTGGACGACTGCCCCGACCGGATAGGTCATGTACTGTTCCATTACGTGCACAAAGGCATCCACCAACCCATTGCGAAGTTGATCTTGGGGCAGGGAATAGGTAGTTTCGGGGTCCAGGATAGAAAACTTGGGAAAGACACTATCGCTGGCAAATGAAAGTTTTTCTTCGGTCTCGCGGCGTGAAATGACGGAGTTGTGGTTAAACTCACTGGCAGTCGCGGGGAGAGTAAGAACAGTTCCGAAAGGAATGGCTTTTTTCAAGTCCTTAGCCAATTTGCGGGCGATGATGTCCCAGGGTTCAATGTCTTTATGGGGGGCTGCAAGGGAGATGAACTTGGTGCCGTCGATCACCGAGCCGCCGCCAACTGCCAGCAAAAAATCAATCTTCTTTTTACGTACCTTCTTGATGGCTTTCATCAGCGTGGCATAATCGGGATTGGCTTCAATGCCGCCGAATTCGATAACTTCGTACTTCTTGAGCGCATCCATTACCTGGTCGTAAACACCATTATCCTTGATGGAGCCTCCGCCGTAGAGCAGCATGACCTTGGCTTTGCGAGGAACGCGCTTGCTCAGTTTCGCGATAGTGCCCTTGCCAAAAATGATTCGCGTAGGATTAAAGAACTCGAAATTGTTCATGTGAATGCTCCTTAAGTGGTTTGGTCAGACTTAATGATATCAGACCCGCAGGGATGATGGCTTCTTCTTCAGGTTTGTGTACCATTTTTTGAGTGAAAATGAACATGCACAGCGCGCACATAATCGATGCGATCCACCAGTACTTTTTCGACATGATCCGAAATGGCGTCCCCCTCGTCTACACTGATCGCGCCATCCAGGAATATGGCAAGGTTGATCACGAGGTATTGCCCAAAACGGTGCGCTTTGACTGAGTCAATCGCCTGCACTCCAGGCACCTGGATTGCCAGTTCACGAATTTGTTCATTCAGAGCTTTGCCGGGAAGCGTATCCATCAGATCGTCAGTGGAATCGCGCAGAATGCCGATGCCGGTTCTGAGAATCACCACCGCCACCACTGCCCCAGCCAGGGGATCCAACCAGTGATAGCCGAATTGGCTCATTGTAGTGCCAATCACCACCGCTGTGGCTGAGAAGATGTCATTACGGTGATCTTGTGCCAATGCAATAACGGAAGGATTCCTGGTCTTATCACCAATCTTTCGGGTATAAAAACTCAGAAATCCTTTAAGTAACACAGTAAATAAGGCCGCGTAGAGAGTATATCGGGCGCTGCCTGCAAAATCGCCAGTTCCTTTGAAAAACATAAAAAGGGAGTTGAGGGAATCCCAAAAAATCGTGATGGCAGTGGTAATGACAAAGGCACCGACCACCAATGCGCCAACGCTTTCGAATTGCGTGTGCCCGTAAGGGTGCTCGTCATCGGCGGGTTTATAAGCAGCCCGCACGAAGATCGAGACCATGATGTTGTAGACCACATCCGAAGTGCTGTTGATACCATCTGCCAGCAAGGCGGGAGAGTGCCCCAGAATGCCGATGCTGGTTTTCAGCAGCGCCAACAGCACATTGGAAATCAACGCCAGTGAGACTGCCATATTGCTAAGTTTGCTGCGGTCAGCAGGATTCATGGGTGTGGTGGCAACTGAGGAAGAGGTGCTCATTAGCGGTCGATTCCCGCTGCCTTGCGCATGCGTTTCAGCACCGGAATGGCGATGTCGCGTGCTTTTTCAGCACCGCGTGCCAGGATTGCATCCAACGTGCCAGTATCCTGCATGTAATCGGTAAATTTCTGGCGGGCTTCTCCAAAATATGCCAGGATGGTTTCGGACAACTCCTGTTTCAAGGTGCTGTAGCCCAAACCACCAGCCAGGTAATGCTGGCGCACTTCTTCAGTCCGTTCGGGTGTGGCAAAGAGGCGGAAAATCTGGAAGAGATTGTCGCCCTCGGGGTCCTTGGGTTCTTCTGGGGTGCGGCTGTCCGTTACGATCCGCATGACCTGCTTGTGCATTGTTTTTTCGTCGGCAAAGATCGGGATCGTGTTGCCGTAGCTTTTGCTCATCTTGCGCCCATCAATGCCCGGCACGTCCTGGAGCCCCGGGGGGAATATCCCTTCTGGCAGCTTAAGCGTCTTGCCGTAGGTGCGGTTG
Organism: Anaerolineaceae bacterium UBA6133; assembly: GCA_002435825.1. GTDB lineage: Bacteria > Chloroflexota > Anaerolineae > Anaerolineales > Anaerolineaceae > Mesolinea. The sequence continues at coordinate 5,345 of DIVL01000057.1, read as the reverse complement.
AAATTTTCGGCGATGTCGCGCGTGATTTCGATGTGCTGCTTCTGATCGGGTCCAACAGGCACCACGTCGGACCCATAAAGCAGGATGTCCGCGGCCATCAGGACCGGATAGTTGTAGAGCCCCATGTTGATGCCATCGTCAGGGTCGCGCTCGGCCTCAAGGTTCTTGTCCACTGCCGCTTTGTAGGCGTGGGCGCGGTTCATCAAACCCTTGCTCGTAAGGCAGGCGAGCATCCACGTGCATTCAGAGATTTGGGGTATGTCTGATTGACGGAAGAAAACGCTGTTATCCGGGTCCAGCCCCAGAGCCAACCAGACAGCAGCGACCTCATGGATAAGGTGTTGAAGTTCTTTCCGGTTGGGGGTGGTGGTGAGGGCGTGAAAATCGGCAACAAAATAGAGACCGAGGTAGTTTTCGGTCAGGGCAATGGCAGGTTTGTACATGCCAAAATAATTGCCGATATGCGGATTGCCGGTGGGTTTGATGCCGGTCAGCGAGATAGGTTTCATAAAGCACTCCTCTAAAGCGATTCAATCAATTATACGGCACTCCAGCTGGTTTTGTGTTTTATTCAATGGCTTGCTGGGCGACTGCCTGGCTGCTTAGACAGGTATGATTGTTTACACATTATCCGGGATGATTGTTTACAGTCTTCAGGGCAGACACGGGGGTCTGCCCCTACAAAAGCCACCTCTCCCTTTAACCCCCAGACGTAGGGGTAACCCCCCGTGGTTACCCGTCTACATGGCAGAAACAGGATTGCCTCTACGATACGAGATGATCCGTTTGATAGATAAAGTGTAAATAATCACCCTAAACAACATGTAAACCATCATTGTCTTGATACGGGCTTAGCCCCTTGGCTGACAAAAGTACGCAAGCTAAGCTTAAAATTGATGGAAAACTGAAATTTTCTGATAAAAATGCGCTATATTTAAGATCAAACCTGAGGTGAGTATGCTGGAGTGGCTTGGCAATCTTACGGTGTTCAGAGTTATTGGTTTGATTGGAGTGTTCTTTGGGCTTCTGGGGGTTATCCTGCCGGGAGTGGTATATCGTGGGAGGGATGGCGAGAAGTATTCTTTTCTCAACCATTTTATTTCTGAGCTTGGCGAACGCGGTGTTTCGCGCTGGGCTTGGATCTTTAACCTGAGCATATTCTTCTCCGGTCTGGCCGTGGTATTAGCCACTATCTCACTCGGGCTCGGTCTTCCCGGCTTTTTGGCTAAACTGGGGATGCTTTTTGGGGTTGTGACGGGGGTTGGTTTGATGATGGTGGGCATCTTCCCAATGGACAATATAAAGCCACATTTTTCTGCGGCTGTCACCTTCTTCCGCGGCGGGCTGCTGATGGTTTTGGCATTTTCCCTGGCGATTCTCTTTCCTCCTCAGAATGAAGATTTAATCTCCCGTTTCTATGGGCTGGTTGGATTGATCCCCGTGGCTGCATTTGCAACCTTTCTGGGTCTCATGTGGAATGTGCGCGATAAAGTTGATCAGTCCTTATCCACGGAGCAAGTAAAACGTCCACGAGTTTGGAGTTTTGCGATTTCTGAGTGGTCGGTATATTTTTCGATCATTATCTGGATATTGGTTTTGAGTCTGGCAAGCGGATGAGCCTGAGCAATTGGATTGCACACAAGGATGGTTCTGAGTCGAAATAACCACTGGTTGCGCTACCTTTGTGAATTTGTCATACAATAAGAATAGATCAATTAAGGAGGTCTGTCATGGACGGTGGAAGTGGACGTGGATGCGGCTGCTGCAGTTGTGGCTGCTTGGGCTGCCTGGTGCCTTTTATTGCAATCATTATTGCGATCATCATGATTTTTGCCTTTTTTGCACCAGTGAATCACAATTTTGAGTATATGATCCCTGACGATTTTCAAGAATACCACCCCGATTTCAACGACGGCACCAGCATCCCCACCGATCAGGGATCTGTGCTGACCTGCTATGAGTTTTCAGAAACTTCTGTAATAACGTATCGCAGTAGCCTGGCTCAGTTTTAACCACACAATGCCTTGTGGTTAACGGAGCAAGCAAAGGCTCCGTTAGTTTTTATCCCTTTTGGGCAATCCGTGATCGAACACGCTACAAGGCGTAGAAATGTCAGTCTGGGGTCATTAGAATCATCATCAAAAAGCGAGCAGGAGAGACTATGTCAGCTAAAAAAACCAACAAACGAACCATCATAATCGGCGGAGGAATCGCGGGTGTTAGTGCCGCGGAGGCAGTTCATGCGCTGCAGCCAGACTCCGATATCACCTTAATTTCTGAAGAGCACGATCTGCCATACTTTCGCATGAGCCTTACCCGCTACCTGGCAGGCGAGGTGGAGCGCGAAAAACTCACCCTCCATGACCAGCAGTGGTACCTTCAGAACCACATCACCATCCTGCTCAACACCCACGTTGAGATGATCGACGCTGAGGGGAAGCAAATTTCTCTGGCAGACGGGCAAAAACTGCCTTACGATAAGCTCATCCTGGCTTCGGGTGCTCACCCAAACGTACCGCCTTTCCCCGGCAGGGAACTCAAAGGCGTGCAAACCTTGCGCACGCTTGAAGATGCTGACTTGATCATGGACGTTGCCAGGCATCACTCCACGGTGGTCTGCATCGGGGGTGGGCTGCTAGGGCTCGAGGTTGCTGGGGCTGTGGCACGCCAAGGTGCGCATGTGACAGTGTTAGAGGGGCTGGATTGGCTCCTTCCCCGCCAGCTGGACGCGCAAGCCAGCGAGATTCTCAGGGAAAAGATTAAGAGCCTGGGGATCAAGGTGATCGTGCCGGCGATGACCAAAGCGATGCACGGCGATGGCAAAGTTGAAAGTGTGGAATTGGCGGATGGGCAGGTGCTGCCGGCGGATTTGGTGTTGATCAGCACGGGCGTTTCGGCTAATCTTGAACTGGCGAAATCGGCAGGACTGGACGTCAACCGGGGTGTGTTGGTGAATGAGCACATGGTGACCTCCAACCCCAACATCCTTGCAGCAGGAGATCTGACCGAGTTCCAAGGCAGAAGCTATGGTTTGTGGGTGCCGGCAAAAAAACCAGGGCACCATCGCTGGTCAAAACGCAGTTGGCAAAGAAACCAGCTTCCTGGGCGACCCGCCTTCCACCAGGCTGAAAGTCCTGGGAGTGGATGTGTTCAGTATCGGTCAGTTCTCGCCAAGTGTTGAGGGAGACAGACTGGTGGCAGAAAGCAAGGATGGCGGTTATAAAAGCTTCCTTTTCCGTGATTGGAAGATGATCGGATCGATCTTACTTGGTGATGACAGCATGGCAAATAAGGTGAAGGCAGCCATGGAAGGCAAGAGGGATTTTTCGTCAATCCTGGGCGAGACAGTTGACGCAGCCAGCGTTCTAAGTGCCCTTTGAGGTACCGGACACCGCATATCAATCGCAGGGTAATTGCATCTAAATGAATAACTTCTATCAATTTAATGGCATAAATATTGGTTTTGAACACCAAAATCTTACCGATTCTCAAAATTATTGATGGATGAAACCTGTTTTTCTGTATCAAATCCAGTCAATCAGGCCTATTTTTGGTAACTCATTAAAACAATCGCCTCAAGCAGAATTTATTTCCTCCATCACACACGTAACTTATTCAAAAAGACACAGAATCTAAGCTCTTTGGGTGCTTTTCCTAAAAAAGATGAAATTCCCCTCCCACAATTCCCTGACATCAATCACTATGACTTTTTTAGTTTATTTTGTATAATGATATTAGTTAAATTTGATAATTATAGATGAAAGGAGAGTATATCATGATTAGCAAAAGAGTCACAATGTTTTTAATACTTGTAGTTTTATTGTTCTCTTTTGGAATACCCTCGCATAATGTCAAGTCGACAGAAATTCAATCTAATTGTCAAATTACTTCAATTGATACGGATGATGTATATTATCCTGACTCCAAGTTTGCAGAGGCACCAAAAGAATTAAGTGAAAAGGAATTCCAAAAAGAACAAGAGGAAATTTACAGGCTATTACCAGGTCATGTAGTTTTGTACGACCTAAGTGATCCCAAAGGAATTAATCCCAATCTGCTTCCAGCAGATATCGCCTCTCTTGTGGATAGTAATACTAAGGTTGTAGAACACTATGAAACCAACAAAGTTTCCGACAACACCTTAATAATCGATCCTTCCATTAAGAACGAAATTTCAGGAATTTCGTGTAAAACTGCGGATGGTTCTAGAACTACAACTGTATCTACTACATTTGGAAAGGTCACACAATACACCAAGGTTTATGCATTGCGGTATGATGATGCTGAATGGAATCCAGCACAACCTCTTAGCGGGTGGGAATTTGAGAAACAATGGGCAATGTGGAGTCGCACGGATACAGCTTGGTATGTAAACAATGCAGTATTTGGGATAGAATCGGGCAATAATCAGGATTTCTGTACAGGTAATAACCTTGGGGGATTCTATTATTCATCCACGTCATTTGACCCTCAATTTAATAATTATGCAATAAGTTGGTGGTCTATTTCTGAATTTCCTAACAGAGCTTATGTACCTTCACCTTATTATGCCATTGCATATACTCAAGGTGATATCAAACAAGGTAGTGTACTAAAGTATAACGATGCAAGGACTAAAACAACCTTCTCACCCTTTGCGTATTAATCTTTTTGATACGTGACAAACTAATAATGCTTAAGAAAAGCATTTCTTAAGCATTATTAGTTTCTTATTTCATATGAGTAAGAAACACATCAAAAATCAAGAACTTATCTGTTTTGCTTTATATTATTTCTAAGGAGAATTTGAATGAGCCTTAAAGTGCCAAGGATTTGGACCAAAATTTCGCTTGTGGTATTAGTAGTAATTTTCCAATTACTAAGTACAAGGATCAGTTTTATTTACAAACAGAATGTAAGTAACTTAGAATTTGGGTTAATAAACGGGACAATTACATTTTTAATGGAATTTCTTATTCTTCTAAGCGGGTTTGCACTGGCACTGGTGCCTGATAGATTACCGGATGAAAGTAAAAAAGTAAACATTGCTTTCCTTTTACTTTTCACTTTTTCGCTTTTAATTGTGATAGTCAGAATATTTATGTACGGATTTGGTCTTTTTCAATTGTTGAACTATGATTTATTCGATGACATTTTTTCACCCTTTAATACTTTTGGTACCTGGACCACAACTCAGATTCCCTCATTTTTAGCAGGCTTTTCTTTTAGATACCTGTTTCTCCGGTAATTAGTATTTTCAAATTGAAGCAGGGTATATTTACACCTTGCTTTTGTGAAATATATTAATATCAGGCGATTAATTGACTATCGTACTACGAGACGATTATGCAACCTTTTTTCTGTAA
>DIVL01000048.1 GCA_002435825.1 Anaerolineaceae bacterium UBA6133 | reverse complement strand
AGCGCACGGTTCACATCCGTGAGGTTCGGAGGTTCGAGTCCTCTAGCGCCCATTGTATTACCCTCAACGAGGGAAATTCGAGCGAAAGCGGCATCGAATAGCAAGGATTAGCAGTTCCGTATAGCACGGATAAAGCAGAAAGGGCACCAGTATAAAAAAAGCTGGTGTTCTTTTTTTATTCCAAACCAAAACCAGCGTTATCCCAACCATATATCGCTGTTCAGGAGGCAGCACGGATGAAACAACTAACTCTTTCTCAAGCACTTGAAGGCTATGTTCTGTTCGCAGAGCCCAAACTTTCCCCCCACACACTCCAGGACTACTTTAACACTTTCCGTAAGTTTCAGAGCTTTCTGGGGGAAGATCTTCTGATCAATGACATCAATGTCGAACACATTGCCGGCTTCATCAGCCAGTACCAGCATCTCAAGAAAAAGACCCTGCGAAATTACCACACCGGTTTGTCAGCTCTCTGGACCTGGGCATTCCAACAAAATCTGGTAGACGAGAAGATTCCCCAAACCTACCAGCCCCCCAGGGCAGATGAAATCGCCATTGTGCCTTACTCTGAAGCAGATATCAAAGCTATGCTGGCCAGCTGCCAAAAAAGGAAGCCATACCTGCTACCGGGGCAGCGTGAGACGGCAACTGACTTTCCAGAAGGGCCACGTCTGAAAACAAGTCTGCTTCTGCTTCTTGATACCGGGATCCGCGCTAGTGAATATTGTGGACTCAAAATCAAAGATGTGGATCTGCGCAATCGGAACATCATGGTCATGGGGAAAGGGCGCAAAGAGCGCCAGATCCCGATCTCGAGCAGAACCGCACAAGCCCTCTGGTCCTACTTCTCAACCCGCCCAGACATGCTGATCAATTCACCCGCCTTTGCCACGGTCAATGATACGCATATCAATCGCGACAACTTCCTGAAGTCGATCTATCGCCTGGGTGAGCGTGCTGGTGTCCAAGGCCCTACCATCCATCGTTTCAGACACACCTTTGCAATTAATTATTTGCGCAATGGTGGTGATATCTACACTTTGCAAAGGATACTTGGGCATTCCACCCTGGACATGGTCAAGCGTTACCTGTCAATTGCCCAGGTGGATATCCAGGCAGCTCATCGCCGCGCCAGTCCGGTTACCAATTGGGGATTATGACTTTCCCTGAGTTTCACTCTCAGCAGGGGCATCTTCCAGGTGCCCCTTAATCACCCAACCTTCTGGCTGATTGATCCTTACCCAGTCGCCGTCCATTTTTACGACAGTGACCTCTTGCCCTCTCCACAGCTGCCCTACTCGAGTACTTGTTGAGGTTGGGCTCATAAAGACCGCTGCAACCTGGCTTTCGCAGATCATAATTTTGTTTTTTTTACTCATTTAATCTCCATTACTTTGGTTTCCCATACGCGGAGACATGAAAAACCTTGTCGTACCGCGCACCCAATGCACTCACTATCCCATACCACGGATCATGGATCCACCAGGTGCTGCCAGTCCTTCCCAAAAACGTCACCCAGTGCTGCTGATAACCAGCGCCCGGAAGCATGTCCACCCGCCCCATTGCCGGCAAACCCTGATCCAGCAAACCCTGCACTGTGCTCTCCCATCCTCCGCCAGATGAAAAGCTTTTGTAACAGATGAGGGGTGTCCCATAATACTTTGGCGGCATTTGCCAATACATCCGGTTGGATGGCGAGCCGTCCTCATTAGGCGCGTATCCGCCCCGTGCGTTCAACAGTTGTCCATATTCCAGGGGGGTTACTTTCCTGCCAAGCAATAATGACAAACACGCCGAAGTGTCCGTAACCAAACAACCCTGCTGCCCGGTTGTGATGCCGCTTTGACCCATTTTCAGCCATTCCCAGCGCGGATCCCGTTGAGACCACAAAGGAACTGGCAGCAGGTTGCGATCGTCTTTTTCGACCATTTTTTGCAGGTAGCGGGCTGTGAACCATTTTCTCACCCCTATTCGCGCCCAGTCGTCTTTTTCCTCATAGACGTTCACCTGGTCGCCAGCTGCCAGCGATCTGACAACTTTGCTTGAGCCTGGCTCTGGTCGAACCTTCAACCGCACTGGAGCGATCTCTTTTACTTCTGCCTTATACAAAGGTTTTTCAGGCTCTGGTTCAGGTTCAGTCGTGCTGATGATCGGCAAATACACTTCGTGTGATTCTTCCGGCAATCCAAAGTAAGCGAGCATCTGGTCTTCCGTCCCGTTCCAACGATTGGTGTCAATATAGTGGGATGCCACCCCGTGAGCAGCGCCATTGCCGCGCTCACCCGTCTGGTGGATAAGCCAATTTGTGACGCCCTTTGGCAATGCAGGCGGCGGTGTCGCTTCTGGCGTGTAAAGCGGTGAAGGTCGCGGTTTCAGATAGCCCGCAAGCCACCAGTCCAGCGTGGGCAAGCGGCTCACGTCAAGGAATTGGTTCATCCACGAAGCGCGGCTGTAAATTACAGGATAGCGTCCTGTCTTTTCAAGGATATAATTAAGGCACTCCAGCAACGTGTTAGTTATGCGCGCTTTTGAATAGCCATGATCCAGCTCCATATCAAGCGCGAGTCTGTCATGTTCTTGCGGCTTGACAATGTTCAGGAAGTGACCCATCTGTCTCGCGGCAATTTCACCCGGATACAACACATGATATGCCAGCCGTGGCACGTCAAGGTGCTCCCAAGAATAGCGAAACCACGGATCGATGTACCCCCACGAGACACCCGATCTTACAGCAACGAAGGCGCAAGTTGCGTTAATCTTGTCAAAGTCAGGCTTCTTTGTGCCGTCAGAGCTATATTGATAACGGCTAATGTCCACGCCGAATGGGTAATTGCTCATAATATTTCCTCTTTTCTTTTCTTTATTTTATATGGCATCGTAGCCTCCTAATCTATTTCGTAAAATCCCATTATTCGGACACGCTTTGCCCCTGACGCAGTCCACGCGCCAGACGCCATGTTGATATAAGCGATAAGTGTTGAGTTGTTATAACCAATGTACCACCTGCCCGCTGCTGTCAAGACCGTGCCACCGTTCTGCATATAACCGTTCACTCCTGCCCAAATCGCATTTGTAGTATTGAGCGAAGTATATGGCATTGAAATCTGAACGGCAGTACTATTTGATGTTCCGCTTATATCAACTGTAAAGAAACAAGTTTTGCCGATAAGTTTGTATCTGGCAGTGTAGACGGTATAGCCCGTCGCCCAACCCGTCACGGTCGGCGTCCAAGTTGACCAACTGCTATCAAAAGTTGTTTTATCAACAAATTCCGTGCTATCTTTGCCGTCCAGCTTATCGCTGTCAGCAGCTTTGCCAGTGGTTTTTAGATACCCAACTCCAGCCCCATCTTTGAGTGTGCCATCGACAACGAGATTGCCGTGGTTTATAGTGTCATTACAAGTTATATCTAAATACGATGAGTTTGTTTGGGTAGCAGAATAAAGTCTCACATAGGCGTCCCATGTAGGTTGTCCATCTTTATAAACGCCTAACGATATTTTACTTGGTGTATAGTCTCCATATGCAATATCTTGAATAATAATACCGTCGCCTTTAGATAATATATTCAATGTGTTGTCATTTGCAGCATGATAAACATACGCTTTCCAAAAAATATTTGATGCATGGTCGGTTTGTTCAGCATCATGGAAAAATATGCCCGGGTCATTTCCAAAAGAAGAAGCCCCTCTCCAAAGTGATAAGCCATTTTCGTCTAATCTGACATATCTTCCATTCCCGGCAATCAAGGCTCCATCACTTCCGCCCCACCACTGCTTGACGTTATTATTCCAACCGCCAATATTCATGACAGCAGGAGAGCCTTCGGACCAGATAGCAGAGCCGGTAAAGTCTGTACCCCAAGTGCCAGTACCTTGTTGGAATCGGCCAGTGGTATCAATAGATACTACGTGAGCCAGTACATCACCGAGTAAACCCTGTGCCCCCTGTGGCCCTTGCGATCCTTGTGGGCCAGTAGGTCCTTGTGCACCAGTAGGGCCTTGATATCCCATTGAGCCTTGTGGACCCGATAAACCTTGAGACCCCTGAGGTCCGGTTGAACCCTGCGATCCAGTCAAGCCTTGATAACCTTGCGGACCGGTAGGGCCTTGCACACCAATAGGACCCTGACTTCCCTGGTAGCCTTGAATGCCTTGGCTTCCTTGTGCACCCTGAAAACCCTGTGGACCAGTAGGGCCTTGATTACCAATCAAACCTTGACTGCCTTGAACGCCTTGAATGCCTTGAGGTCCTTGCACACCTTGAAATCCCTGTGGACCAGTCAAACCCTGCGGTCCAGTCAAACCTTGGGGTCCAGTCAAACCTTGCGGACCATCTGCGCCGATCTCACCTTGATCTCCCTGTGGTCCGGTAGGGCCAGCCAAGCCTTGGACACCCTGTGCGCCTGTACTACCTTGTGCACCTTCAGCACCTTGATTACCCTGGGGGCCAGTGGGTCCTTGTGCACCTGCTAAACCCTGCGGCCCTTGCGGGCCAATCGCTCCTTCCTGGGAGAGCATAGACCAATTGGCATTAGGGGGAGGAGTACTTGAAGTATGGCCAGTCAGACAGATATAACTATCTCCGTCATAATGGACAGCATCATCTTGGTTGTAGTAAGTTGCAGTTGTCCAATTTCCACGCCAGACAATACCTTCTGGCCCTATTGCGCCTTGTGCGCCCTGACTTCCAGTAACTCCTTGGTATCCCTGATACCCCTGTGGGCCTTCTGGTCCTTGAGATCCTTGGGGACCGGTCAATCCTTGTGGACCTTGAGCTCCATCTATTCCGTTGATGCCCTGGCTACCCTGCGAACCTTGGTATCCTTGGGGACCTATTTCCCCAGGTATGCCTTGGGCACCAGTGAGACCTTGAAAACCTTGATAGCCTTGATTTCCCTGTGGTCCCATCGTGCCTTGTGGACCGGTTTCTCCAACCTCACCTTGACTTCCGGCTATGCCTTGATATCCTTGGTAACCCCGCTCACCTTGTGGCCCTTCTTGCCCTTGTGGACCGGTTGCGCCTTGTACGCCCTGATTACCAACAGGTCCCTGATCTCCTTGAAAACCCCGTTCACCTTGTGCCCCCTCTTGTCCTTGTAAACCAGTGGCACCTTGAAAACCCTGATTTCCTTGCGGGCCTTGAGTTCCTTGTGCACCAACAGGGCCTTGATGACCTTGTACACCTTGATAGCCTTGCGGACCTTGATGTCCGAACTCATACCAGCCATCATTGGTTTCGTTGCGGATCTTTAGCGTGGCCATAGGCTCTCTCCTATGGGCCAGTTGTCTTTCAAGGCGATCAGATCAGCCATGACGTAAGGGATGTTATTTTCTTTATGCCATTCGGATGGGAAGATCTGCTGCAATCTGGCAATCTGGAATTTACCAACAAAGTCAGGCTGAATATACTTGGCATAATTGGGGTTGGTATAGTACCAAAAACTATTGAGGTTCCAGAAACTCACATGAGTGGGGTCCTGAAAGGCTCCCCGGCCATCAGTGGAAGGAACAGCAATCCTTACCCATCCGCCTGGTGCCAGCACTCTGTAGGTTTCATTCATTAGTTGGATGGGGTTCTTGATATGCTCAATGAAATCATAGGCCCGAATATAGCCGACACTTTCGGTTTTGATTTGATCCCAACCGAAGGGCCAGATTGTATCAAGATCAAGCTGTAGATCGCAGGGTTGGTTTTTATCCACCACCTTCATGTCTTTGGGTGCGTCAAACCTACCCCCGAGGTCCAGGGCATCGAGCTCATAGTCTTTGCACCAGCGCATGAGAATGTCGTGCATATGGCGATAGTAATTATCCCAGCTTTGATCGGCGATTTTCTGCGCTTTCTCCTGGTAGGTGTTGCCTGGGTGAACCCTGTAAATATAAAGCGGTTGGTTGAAGTGATAAAAGCCTTTCTCACCATAGGCAATGTAAAAGCGCATGATCAGATCGTGATCATCGCCAACTTCAAGATTGCGGTCATGTCCACCAATGGCATCGTAAGCTTTCTTTGTCCAGGCACGGACATGATTGGGAGCCCAGAAGATCTGCCGGATGGAACAGGGATCAACATCAAAAGATTTGTTGTATTCTATATCCTTGCCTTTAAGCCAGGCACTGTCATGTTTCCATCCATAATAAGAGCCATAGAGTTGAGGATTGCCATCAGGTGTTAATTCCCAGCTTTCAGAAAAAAAGAATACCTTTTCGTTTTGTAACGAATGCCAGATGATATGAAGAGCCTCGGGTGTTAGTTGGTCATCCGCGTCCAGTTCTACAATGATCTCGCCCTGGGCAAGACTGCAGGCATGGCCTTTCAATGCTCCGATGTTTGCCTTGACCGCATAATCCGAAACCTTTGCTTTATCATATTGACCGACTGCATCAGGGATTTTGCCTCCATTGTTTTGCAGAATGATCCATTCAAAATCCTGAAAGGTTTGTGCCTGGAGGGAGCGCATCGCTTCCTCGATGTATTGATTTCCTTTATCATGCAGCGGGGTAATAACGCTTATCTTAGTCATTGGGGTCCACCCATACCATGCCGGCCTTTGGATTAGAAGGCTCTGTGTCTGAAATCCGATTGATCAATAGGTCTTGAGGTCGGAATGGTTTAGTTGTCCAACCCACATCACCATTCCAAAATAGAGAGAATGGTCCTCCGGTAGTTCTGTAGAGTTGCAATTCCACATCTACATCATCACCGTTGTTATTTACCATTAATTGGTCTGATCCTAAAGCAAAGGGGCCATTGATAATGACTGCTGAATTGAATGTATGGATGCCAGACCAAATAAAATTCGTGGCCATATCAACCCCTACAGCGTCATCAGTTACAATAATTCCATTTTCTGCTCCAACATTAAACGTTCTGTCTTCGGACAGGTCCCCGCCCCCAGTCAAACCGCTTCCGGCGGCAAGGGTGACGGCTTTGTTTGCTTTCAAGCCCAAAGCCGAATCCATTTCGCTTTCGGTATAATAACGCCCGTCATGGTCACTGCTTGTCTTATGAGTGTTCAACGCCTGCAATAAAGCCTGCACGTCCTCGCCAATAGTATCATCCCCAACATCGCCAGATGCCCTTGCGATAAAGGGCAGTAGTTTTCTGTACTCGCTTGTTCGCTTATTATCAGCCATCTTGTATCCTTACAGCATATGGATTTTTCCAATCGGAAGGTCGGATTGAGGGCTTGCCTTCACTATCCCATTCACAGGCGTCCACAAAGTAATTATTCATTCCGTTTATGGCTGAAAAGTATGAGCTTGACTTGGTAATAGGAATAACGCTGACCCACTTGCCGACAGGGTCAAAACCCGATTCTACTTCTGATCCTGCGAGATAATAGATCCGTCCATCTGTTCGATACTCGATCTCAGGCAGGCTTGTTTCGTCTGGCTGTTCCCAGACATCAACAGTTCGATCAATATTTATCCGGCTCAAAATTCGCCTGTAATTCGATGTACCTGTTTCCAAATGCGCTTTCAACTCGTCGTAAACGGTCGTGTCTCCGCTTCTATGGCTCTCACTGTAAATCCCGGAACGAACGTCTATTCGAATCCAGTTCAATACCTCCCCGAATTGCGTCAGGTAGTTTTGGATCTGTTGGGTAGTCTCGATCAGTTCGTTTGCATATAGCCGGAACGGGGTATCTGATTCCTGCTCGATCCAAGCGCCTTGTACATTGTCATACAAGAACAGATTACCTCCAGGATAGGTGTTATTCTGGTCAATTGGGAATGTGTAAAAGTTGTTGGCATCTGCATTGTCGGTATCTACAACAATGAAATATTTAGTGCCGGATATCAACATATAAGTTTGGCTTAGGGGGACGTTCACCCAGCCATAATTCGTTTCGATCAAGCCAGAAAATTTTGTGCCTGAAACTAATTGAGAGCCGGGCTTCCCATCATTATCCGAATAAAGTGATACAGACAGATCACCTGGACTCCCGGTTCTCTTTGTGTACACCGCAATCTCACCTAAATTGATGTCAGAAACGGGTGTAAATGATTGTGCCCATTTCTTTTCAACATCAAAGGATATACTCCCTTGCCCAACAGTAGCAAAGGAAAGCGCTAATGTAGTTGGGACTTCGCAATATTGCCCCTCAAATAAGTGGATCCAGCCTCTGCAATAAATCTTTGCTTGATTTTTGCCACTGTTCCTACGAGTCGTTAAAACCAATTTTGGTAGTCTCAAACTCTGTAATTTTTGGTTTGCGAGTGCGTTTGCGGAAACAGCATTCATACTCGCGCCAGTGATCAAAAGTCGCCGCCGCCCATATTCAGAAATTGAATCTGGATCACCAATCCACGGAGTTGTCTGTCTGATTCCAATCGTGTTTCCACTCAGGTCAACTTTCGTATAAGCGACTGCAATTTCGTTTGCGATATTTTCAAAATCAACGGTTGCCAAAACACCTTCCACTTCGACTTCCACCCGGCCCACGTACCCCCACCATAATGGAGTGGCCGCTTCGGTGTGCACAGTTACACCAGTCCGAACGAGATTCAGCAGTAAGAGCAGGCTTTCCTTACTTCCATCAACGCTAAACTCTGCCTTATCACAACCCCCCAACCATGTTTTTGAATAGCGCTCTAATTTAATTTCCAAATCACCCGGGATTCCGTGTTGGTTATTCAGATATTTTGAGCGTTGCCAAAAATAAATGTTCATAATGGCATTAACTCGCGGGGTCGATAAAAGACTTTAATTGACGCTGAAATTTCGTCCTCATAGCCACCAGTCATAGTTTTAGTTAAGAACAAGAGCTTTTGACTCTTGCCAGGAACGAGAGTGATCCAATCGCCATATCCGCTGTAATGACCGGTCTTTCCTCCACCGTCCCAACCTTGAGTCCAAACGGTTTCTGCAATCCCGTCGTCAGCCAGTGTAACGCCTGTTGCAATTCCATAACCTCGTGGAATCAATTGTCTAAAAGCGTTTGCAGGGAAAAGGAAAAAGTCGAAAAAAGTTTGGTTGAATCCGCCCGCGCGCCTACCTCCAAGTCTCAGACCGACTGGAGCTTGATCGGATATACCCGGCAACCACGGGGGTATTTGAAGTGTGCCCAAATCCACAACGCTCCCATAATTCTGCACGACTTCCGGAGCTTTCTGCATCGGGGTCAATGCAACCGAAGCCGGGAAATAAAGAGCAACATTCAATCGTAAATCCTGATAGCCGTAATGCATTTTTGTGAAAATCCGATAGTGCCCGCCCTTAGTGCCCTTCAGGAAATTCGTGGCAAGTTCGGTTAATGAAATTTGCTGTTCTGTGCTTGCAGCTGTGTTTATTGTTACTTCATGCGGAATAAACCACTGAAATGGGTTTGTCGTGTCGTCAATAGATCTGCCGATCCAGAAATCGGATAAGCGTGCTGTTCCGCTGGAATAGGTATTCGTGATCTCTATTCTTGGTGGAGCAGGGATCGAACCCAAAACATTAGCTCCACTTATGCCGACACAATTTACTCTCACGTTTGGAGCAACTCCTAACCGGTCATTCGTGTTGTAAATTGTCAATCCGGTGGTGTTGTTCGTCCCGTTCTCGTTCGTAAGGGGAATCTGTGTCTCTGCCCCTTCCCAAAACGAATCTCGCTCAAACGAGATCTCTACGTTCACTCTCCCTTGATAGTATTCCCTGCTTACTGCTTTGCTCACAACCACCGCACCGTCATAAATCCGACTCCGCCAGGCAGTCTCTCCTTCAGCAACTTTATATTCCAGGTAGATCTTTTCCATAGTTGGGTCATTTGACCTGGCACGCTCGAACCAGCGGTCAAGTTGCTGAATATTTGTTGAGATCGGCCCTCGCAGTTGTACTTTGACGGATTCAGTTACTGTTTTTGCTCTCACATCAACCGTTGGATAATATCCAGCTTGCAAAAATAATCCTGTACGCTCATTGAGATCGATCCGTGTGGAGCCCGAAACAAAAACCAAACTACTGCCCATTACCAGCCCTCTGTCACTTTCCGTACAACCTTGTTGGTTAGCAGCTCATAATCGATCGGTTTACTTGGATTTACATTGATCGTTATTGGTTGTCTCTCTGCTGCAACAGTTTGCCCCACTCCTGCGAAAGCTGGCCGCATACCCATCCCGGCGATCCCCACCTCCATTGCCGGCATCAGTCCTGCGACTGTTGTCCGCATGGTCCGCTCTACTTTGTCCATTTCCCTCATGAATCCAACGCCGATACCCTCTGCGATAGGCCCCCCAATGCCTTCTGCCCAAAGCTTGGATGGGCTATTGATGCCAAGCAGATCTTTGACGTTTGAAAAGAGACCTTGAAATTTTACCTTGATGTTTGTAACCAAGGTCCCCCAATTATCTAAGATCCCTTGCCAAAGCCCATCGACAATGTCCTTTCCAATATCCCCGATGGTGCTGATTGCGTTTTTTAGCCCCTCTTTTATTTTGTCAATCAGCTCCCCCCCTTTGGTTTTTAGATCGCTCATCCAGCTGTTTATCCCGTCAACAACCTTAGCTATTGCGTCTGATCCGCTGGCTTGCAATGCTGAAAACAACCCTTTAATCCCATCGATCAAACTTGACATGAGCTCCCCCCCTTTGGTCTTTAGTTTGCTCAACCAGCTGCTTATCCCGTCAACAACCTTAGCTATTGCGTCTGATCCGCTGGTTTGCAGCGTCCCATATAAAGATGTGATCCCGCTGATCAGGCTCTCAATTATTTGCTCTCCAGAACCAATGATCATTGGCAAGGATTGCACCAGTGCCCCAACAATCGCTAGGATAATTTCTGGAACATACCCAACCAAAACCGGCAAAGCCTGCACAAGTCCATCCACCAAAGCGACAATCAGCTCTAAGGCTGCACCAATCAGTAAGGGCAAATTCTCAATTAATACAATTACTACCTGGGGAATAATTTCTGCGATTTTTGTCATCATCTGTGGTAAGGCACCAGCAATCCCATTGATGATCGTTACTATCATCCCCACTGCTGCTGGTATCAGTCGGGGGAGAAGTTCGCCAATTCCTGCTACTAGCGCCAGCACCACCTCTGTACCAGACTTCATTATCTCAGGCAATGCGTCCACCAATCCATTGACCAGCTGCATGATCAGCTCCGGCGCCGCCTCCAGCAATTGCACTGCCATTGACGATATGCCCTCAATCAGGCTCACCACAATCCCGATCGCCGCCGGAATAAGATTCGGCATCGCCGCAAGCAGCGCTGTCAGCAAGCCTTGTATCAGCCCAAGTCCAAGTTCCACCATCCCGGGCGCTTTTCCAGCCAGATCTGTAAAGATTGTCCCCAAAAGCTCTCCCAACTGCGGTCCGATTTTAGACATATCACCGTCAGATCCTGACAGTATGCCGGCAAGCTGCCCCATCCAGCCTTTTGCCATTCCAGTTATTCCCTGGAAGGTTGGCAGCATCGCCGCTGAAATTGTCCCCATCATCCCTTGCGCGCCCATCTTGAGCGAGTCCATCTCATCACCCAAGCTTTCCAGCCCCCTTACCGCGTCCTCTTCCATCACCGCCCCCATAGAATGGGCTTCTGTCTTCAGGGCGTCCATCTCTTCAGCAGAGGTATTGATCAAAGGAATCAGTTCCTGGTAGCTTTTACCAAATAAATTCTGTGCAATAATTTCTTTTTGTGTTTCATTCTCAAGCTGCCCGAGGGCATTTAAGGCTTCGAAATAAACATCGTTCGAGTCTCTCAAGGCCCCGCTGCTGTCTGTCACCGAGACACCCAGTGTTGCCATATCCTCCGCCATTGGCCCAACCCCGCTGGCGGCTCCTTCGATCACGTTCGTGAACTTGGACATGCTCTTTGTGATCGTTTCCACGTCCAGCCCCATCAGAGTCGCCGCGTAATCCAGCTCCTGGATCTGAGTGATGGTCAACCCAGTCTGTGCGGAAAGATCCACCAGCCCGCCGGCTGTCTCTGCGGACTTCATCACCATTGCCGTCAGCCCGGCTGCAGCTCCAACCGCGGCAGCTCCAACTGCGGCGACTGCCTTGCCTACCCCTGCCAGGGTGGTTCCAACCCCCTTTCCGATATCCTTCAGTGTGTCACCGAATTTCTTTGCCTCTTTTTCAGACTTTTTCGAGGCATCTCCAACCTTATCTACTTCCTTGGAGGTCCCGTCGGATTCATCGCCCATTTTATCTAGCGCCTGGGTCGAATCATTCAGTTCCTTCTGCATTTTCCCAAGGGTTTCAGTCTCTTTGTTCAGCTTGATTTCCAGCTCTTGCGCAGCGCGGCTCGTTGCACCCTTTTCAGCAGCAACTTTTTGATATTCCTCGCTGATCGACTGGACCTTACGCTCTTGAACCCCCATCTGGGCGGTAAGGCTCTGGATTCGCTTTTCCAACCCTTCGGAACTTTTTGTCCAATCTCCCAGCGTTGCCACGCCGGCCTTGAACTGGCTGTCCAACAACCTCAATTCCCGATTCGCGGAAGATATCCCTGCTTTAAAATCGGTCGAATCCAGGCTCATACTGGAATTTAATGCGCTGCTTCCACTGTTTTTAGCCATCAATCGACTCCCTGGATTGCATTACCACACATCCTCAGCATAGAGTTGTCTTCCTGGACCTTGCTCACCCTTGCTGGCAACATGTCTTAGAAAATCAAACAAACTGACCGCGTCTGTCCGGTCAATATCTGCCAACGACCAGCTGAAGTTCTTAATCAACATCAGCTGAATATCCATGAGCACTTCCACTGTATCGCGATCATCTCCAACCGCCTCCGGATCTACATCGGAGGCGGGTTGAGATTTGGGTTGTCGATCTTGCTCACGATCTGAGTGATCACAGTCATCACCTCATCCAACTCCGCGCCGTCCATCAATTCGTCCCTGGTGAACTTGTTGCCAAAAAAGGCCACTACAAAATCGCCCAGGTTGTCCACTACTTCCGGATCAATATTCTGAGGATCCTGCAACTCCTGGATCCACTTCTGGAGCTTGAAAGCCTCCTTCAGGAGGCGGAAGGGGATAAAACTCTGGCGATAAACCGCCTTTTCTTCATTGTCTTCGTCATACAGCTTCAATTCAATTGCAAACTTTTGCATACCAATTCCTTTTGAGCTTATTCTTCGGTAGGCGGAATAGGGTTGTATTCCATTCCGCCTTCAAAGTTATCATTGGCCCATTCTCAGAGCGGCAGTGCTACACAGGCGCCGCAGGGACAGGAACCGCTGTAAACCACCCTGCTATCAAGGTAGCCGAAGCGGCCACGTCTTCATCCGCCTTTACCACTTTGACCGTTTCTGTTTTCCCGGTTGCGGTTGTGAACGCGAAAATTGTGTTCAAACCGGTAAAGGTCAGCTTGGCAAGTTTGGGGGCAGGGCTAGCTTCCAATGTGGCAAATTCTTCATCTGCCAGGGTGAACTTGCCCTTCAGATAGCAAACATAGCGGTACTTCCCGTTCGATTTCTTCGATCGGAAAAGTAAGGCATATTCTGGCGCGACACTTCCGCTGCCCTCGATCAACATGCCATTGGTGGTGTTATAGGTCTTACCTGTCAAAAGTGCCGCTGTTGCCAATGGTATATTGGTCACCTCGACCTCAACCGAGCTTTCACTTTCAGCGCTTGAGCTGTCAAAGACCCCATCATCCGCATATTGCGTGTTCGTGTTTCGGGTTGTACTCACCTTTGCTGTTGCCACCGGTGCCAGATAAACCGGTGCCGTGGCGGTGTACGCCGTTGCATCATCTTTCGTTACCGGAGCGTAATACAACTTATCAAGCCCAATTTGGCTTTTGTATTCTCCTTGTCCTATAGTCATTTCTTACTCCTTGTCTTCCATAAAAAGAAAATCCTTGCTCTGGCCGTAATGGCCAGTCTCTGTGAAATCCATATCGCGTTCGGCCTGGAACAAAAAGCCGGCTGCCAACATAGATGCTTCCACATCCGGGAAGCTTTCAAATCCATTACTAGACCACAAATTCAGCTGTACCAGGTGATTTCGTAAGATCTCACGGTCATCTACATGTTCTTCCGGAACAGTTGAAATTACCTGAAAAGTGATATATCGGTCGGGCCACGTCTCGCCGGTCTGCAATACCAACCTGTTATTCTCAACAGGTACTCCCAGCCCGCTTAGTGCGCTCCGAACCCGTGCCCAAATCGTGGCCATTACTCAATACCTCTGGCTTTCAGGCGTGCTTTCATTGCCCGGTAGATCTTTCCTTTATCTTCATTCATCGTCGCGCGGACATATGATTGCGCCTCAACACTTGAAGATCCAAACTCGTGGACCATGCCATATCGAACTACTTCTGCTGGAGCATCAATTAACCCGATTTCCACAAACGAGACATTACCGTCACGTTGGATCTCGCTCCGTTTGAGATGCCCTTTTAGTTTGCCAGTCCGAACGCGCGCCCGGAGTTGCATGCCTGCCAGGGCAACTTCAGTTCCGGCATCCAGCATATCGCCGGCAATATCATCAATCTGCGATCGCTCCAGCTCGTCCAGGTCTTCCAGCATTTTCTGTAAATTTGCTGGCATTCTCAAGCCCGCTTTCATCAACCGGCTCCAATCATGGCAACCTTGAGCTCCTGATATTCATTACGCTCTCTTATGTTGTCAATCGAACGAATTTCCCATGTTTTTCCACGATAGATCACCATCCAGGTTTCATCCAGATCAGGCTGATATCTAATCAAAATAGTGGCTGCCTTGCTGGCTCCTGCCGCGTCAGCCTGCCAGATCTCATTTCCATGTACATTGACCCATCGGCACCACGTCTGAATCTGCTGCCCCACAGCAGGGGTGGTAAATCCACCGGCATCTTCCACAAGTATGCGCTCTTCCAGGATAATTTTTGTTCGCAGATCTCCCGGGTTGGTTATGTTGTTGCCAATCTTCATGTGGTCAGCTCCGATAACTCTCTCAGTCGTACTGCTTCTGCCTTGAGTTGCAACAATACCGCGTTCAGACCAAAACTGAGCACCGATTCTGATCCCAGCTGTGCGGGGTTTTCGTACCATTGAACTAAAAGCATCCTGGCAGCTGACTTGGCAATCACATTGATCACTTCATCCTCGGTCCACTTCCACCCGGTTGCGTTTTCGATGTACGCGTCCACCTGGTTAAGCAGATCCAGCATGTTCTGATCGTCAATCTCGCAGCGTAATACGGTTGCCGCCTCGGTAGGGGTCAGGATGCTTGCCATTATTTCACCTCAGCCTTTTTGGCCGCTTTCTTTTGGCCAGACTCGGCGGTGGTGTCCTTCAGAGCTGGACCACCTCCGTTCTGTGCTTCTTTTTCCATGACCACCCAGCCAGCCTTTACGTATGCTTCCAGGGCGTCAGGATGGACATCTAACCGATATCCATCCTTGGTCACAGTGATAAACTGCACCTCAGCCATGACAGCCTTAGCTCAACCCAATGGCGATTGCCTCTGGATCTAAAACGATCGCGCCATACATGATCGAGACTTCGTCCACGACCTGGCGATATTCAGCATATCGGCGGATCTCAAACACCAGGCCGGTGTAGGGATCGCGGATGCTGGTGGCGTCGATAGCCGCATCACCCTCTTTCGGGATCTCCGGCAGACGGACGCCCAAACCAAGCGCCGACTGGTTGAATGCCAGGTTTGGGGTGTACTGATGAATGCTGACCGCTTTGCCGGTAGCACCAGCTCCCAGCAAACCCGGAGCACCGATCGTCAGGGTTCCAAGCGCTTCAATGCCTGCGGTAACGACATACTTCGAGCCGGATGGTTCGTCCGCGATTGAGATCACATCGCCTGCCAGGATGGTTCCTGTACCGGTCTTGACTGTGATCTCTGTCGCACCAGCGGCATGGTCTCCGTCCAAAACATAAGAGGCACCAGTGCCTTTGGTATGTTTGGGCATTTGATTGGTTTCGTAGATATTGAAGCCTTGGACCCGCGTGCGGTATCCGTTTTTCATCATCTCATCATCACCAGCTTCATTGGCCTTCCACAGCATGCCCATATAAGCACGCATCGCCTCCGCGGTCGCTGTGTTCAGCACCAGGGAAAGTTCTCCGTTGGACCGTTCATTCCTTGCCAGGATACCCCACAGTTTTGCAAAGTACTCCAGGTTAGCGGAAGATGCCGTGAACGGCACGGTATCAGCCGTACCAAAAGCACGGCTGGCATTCAGGATCGCTACGCCTGCCAGGTAACTTTCGATCCCGGCTGCCAGCTTGTCGAATGCCTGCAGATACTGGTTTTGCCGGCGGATTGCCATAGCGGCGTCACCGATTGCTTCTGAAGCTTCCCCGGTCACCGCAATGCGCACTGCCTTTCGGAATGCCATTGTGTAGCTAAGTTGTTTTGCCACATCAGCAGCGGGTGCAGGCAGGGTCGCCGAGGGCTCCACGTCAACTGCGGCGCTTACCTGGGGCACATCCCAGACTACACTTTGACCCTTTGCGGCTCGGGAGAGCTGGCCATCCACCTGGACGGCTCTGATCATCCCAAACTGGCGCCGCGGAAATTCCGCGATACCAGCATATAGGGTGGGGAACAAACTTGCTAAAGAATCAGCCATTTTCTACTCCTCCTTGTCAGTGACCTTGCCACCATTTGTCATGAACCTGGCTTTGTCACTGATACTCATCCCGTCGAATTCCTCGCGGGTCATGGTGTTTTTGGCAGTGCCAACTTCTGCAGCTGCCTCGGATACAGGAACAAACAAACTGGCAGTGCTATCAGCAAGATCGCCTGCCTTGGTCAGTTTGTTGTAAAGGTCGATCGCCTTTTGTGCTTCGGCTTGAGCCTCGTCCAGCGCGGGCTCAAGAGCCAGAGCAGCATTGACGTCTTCCTCGGTGCCGCCCAGGAGGGTTTCAATCTCCTGAGCCTTGTCATTCACGGCCTGTACGCGTTTTTGCGCCAGGTCATATGCACTCTTGAATGTGGTCATTTACTTTCTCCTTCTTGAGAGTTTTGATTTTTTCGCGCAGTGCCTGGACGGCTCTCTCGCGTTCCATTTCGCCCTGGTCGGGCTCTGTATCGGTGGCTTCTTCCGGCACGCTGGTTGCCGGCTCCTCCGTAACATTCAATCCTTTTTGCATCATTTCCTGCACAGCTTGTGGGACCTCACGGTATCCTTTCAAAGCGTTGTTCATCACTGGCAGGGAATCTTTTGCCATTACTGCCGCTCTTGCTGATGCCGGCTGGCTGATGATTTCATCCACAAACCCATAATCAAGCGCAGTCTGTGCGCTCATCCAGGTTTCATCTGCCATCATTTTTTCGATCTGGGGCTGTTCGAGCGTGGTCTTTGCCATATATGCTTCCACGATCCCTTTTTTCAGCTCTTTGAGCATGCTAATCGTGACCCGGTGATCATCCACATTCCCGATGGTGATCGTCCAGGGATCATGGATCATGAAAAAGGCAGAATCCTGCATCTGGACCTTGGACCCCGCTGTGGCAATGTAGGTTGCTGCGCTTGCGCACAACCCGTCAATCTGGCAGGTCACCTTACCTGGATACGACATTAACATTGATCGGATTGTGCTGGCCGTCATCATGTCCCCACCGGATGAATGGATCCGGAACAAAACCGGTTTTCCGGCTGCTTGGTCCAAGGCCTCCTTCATTGCGTCTTGGGTGACATACCCCGGAGGTGGATGGACTGGGTCAAAGAACCAGTAGCTGTCCATGATGTCGCCATAGCAGTAGATTTCCACCTCTCCGCTCTCAATGGCATCAAGTACCAGGGGTTTTCTCTGGTCATGGGGATTTTCTTTGAGTACCAAATCATTTATTTTCATTTGTGTCCTTGCCGGGCATGGTAAGCCCTTTTTCAGTGATTACCGCCATATTTCCAGGGAAGTAGTGTTGATCTCCGCCTGGGTAAGGTTCCAGGTCATTGATCGCTCTGGCTTCGTTAGGCGAGTAGATCCCGTCCAAAATTTGGGTATGCAGGAAGTCTGCTTGTGTTTTGGTGTCCAACTGCATCACAGCTTTGCGCTCAAACCGGAAAAAGCCCGCATCCTGCTCCTCAGTTGGCAGCCATTTCAGCCTGGCACTCTGTTCAAATTGCACCAGGTAGGGATTGAGAGTAGTTCCCAGGTAATCCAGCTGCTGCTGTTCGTTCGATTGGTACGATTGTTTGCCCAGGTTGAGTTTGTACTGTGGAAGTCCGAAGTAGTTTGCAATCTCAGTTTCTGTCGCCTGGATACTTTCCAAGAACTGAACGTCTGAAGCGTTCATGGTGATCTGTTTGAAATCAAGGATGGCATTGTCCTGCACCATTACGCCGTCCTGGGCTGACTTCAGATAGCTATCTTTCACCTTCTGTCTGGCTTCCTCACTAATTTGGCCATTGACCTTAAGAATCGCCGTAGGCAGCAAGCCGTTACCCGTCAGAGTGTTCCTTGAATTATTGGCTCCGATCTGTCGGTTGATCGTATCCTGGGCATATCCCAGCACCGATCTGCCATAAACCCCTTTTTTGTCGGGGTTGATCATCAGGTGCAGTATTTCCGGATCCGGGATATCTTTTGTCTCACCGTTGTCAAACAACACCTGGAAATACCGATTGCCCCGTTTATCAAAAACCGGTCTTACCTTGCCTGCCTCCAGTTGGAATAACTCCGGGTAAGAGCTTACTGGCCGCCATATATAGGCATTCCCCATGCTCAGCAAGTCCAAAATCAGCCGTTTTTTGAACACAAACGGCGTCTGCCATCTGTTCGGTTCGATTTCGATCAAATACGCCACATTTCGGCTGTCTCCGTCCGGCTTGACCCTTCTGGACCCTCTTTCCAGCCTTTCAAATTGTTGGAAGGGTAATGCGGCAATATCATCGCTCAAAATATTCATGCAGCGATAGACGGTCGATAGTTTCTTTGCGGTTTCAACCGTGATGGTTCCAATTGTTGCCATCGGCGGCCAGTAAAGAAGAAAGCTGCTGTCCCCAGGCTGCATCTCCGCAGGGATCGGGGTCAGCACGGCGTCGTTGATTACTTTTTTCTTGCTCACATACCCCATCCTTCCGACAGGATCCGTTCCTCGAGGTTATCACCCTGGTTATAGAAACGTGCTCTGCACATCGCCAGTACAAGCGCCATTACAGGGTCAATTCGCTTTGTCCTGATCACGCTCTTGCCCTTGGTTTCTTTGACCAGCTTTTTCAAGCCTGATCCATTAGTCGCGATCGAGGCGTTCCCGAAGGTCCATCTCAACAATGGGTTATGCTCATGGGTCAACTGGCCTGATCGCATCAGGGTCTCAACCGTATTCATCGGGTCTGTCAGGACCGCAAAAGTACCCTGCTGAGTAACCACATTGATCCCTTCTTTCATCTCAGCCTGGGTCAGCATGACTGCAAACGCTGGGTCGGACACCAACTCGACCACTTCATACATTTCTTTGTATTCAAGGATCTTGCCAAGGATTGCCCAATGATCGATCGTGTCTCCCTCGGTCACATGAACATATCCTCCCATCTCCCATTTGTCGTATGGGACATGATCTGTGCGGGTCCGTTCCAATAGTGTATTGCGCGGAATAAAGGCGTCACTTTTGAAATACCAGTGATCCAGACCCGGCTGAGG
The DNA here is from genome assembly GCA_002435825.1 of Anaerolineaceae bacterium UBA6133. GTDB lineage: Bacteria > Chloroflexota > Anaerolineae > Anaerolineales > Anaerolineaceae > Mesolinea. The sequence continues at coordinate 20,712 of DIVL01000048.1, read as the reverse complement.
TGGGAATAGTCGTACGATTGCAGAGAGGTCAGTCGTTGTAGATGCGTCCTGGCCAATAAAACATTTCAAGCCAAGAAGCTTTTCATCAGGGATTTCTTCTTCCGTTTGGTCGTAGACTTCCAGCTCGATCCAGCTGGTCAACTTGGTGGTAACCCACTGGTTCAGATCCAGCCAGCGAAAATTCAGCTCAACCTCCGGGCTGTTTTTTGCCCGGTTCGCCGCGTCCCGCATGGACTCGATATCCTTGGCCACACCCAGGGAAGGATTGGATTCATACCAATGCTCCTCGTTATAGATATCCTCCCCTTCATAGGAGTAGATGGCCACATACCAGGATGGATCCGAGATCTCGCCCGACGCGACCCTCATGGCATAATCGTGCAGCTCCCAGCCAATGCTTACGCGGTCAGGGTCCTTGCCAGCGGTCGTAAAATTCCACCAGATCGGCTGGGATCTCGAAGCGCCGGATCCGTGGGTCATAACATCCCACAAATCACGATTTGGCTGCGCGTGGATCTCATCAAACAATACCGCGCTGGGTTTGTACCCATGTTTCGAGTAAGCCTCCGAGCTCAACACCTTATACCGTGATCCACTGACCCTGTCAGTTATTTTCTTGTAGGATGCCAGGATCTTGGACCGTTTCAGCAGCGTTGGAATGATTTCAAGCGTCTTACTGGCTGCGTCATAGATGATCGATGCCTGCTCCCGGTCTGCCGCGCATCCGTAGATTTCACCGTTGATTTCTCCATCGGCAAACAGATGGTACAGCGCGACCCCAGCGCCAAGCTGAGATTTCCCATTTTTCTTGGGGACCTCAACCCAGATATATCGGTACTGCCGGGTGCCGTCCTCTTTGACGGTTCCGTACACATCGCGCAGGATCTTCTCTTCCCAGGGCAGCAGTTTGAATGGCTGCCCGTAGAACTTCCCGTCGGTATGTTTCAGCATGGAGAAGAATGCGCAAACGCGGTCTGCTTTAGCCTGGTCAAACGACATGTTTCCCGCCTTTGTTCGCCATGACTTCAAATTGAATGGTCGGATCGCCTAATAGCTTTTCCATCTCATCCATCGGATCTTCTTCTTCAGCTCGTTCCGGAACCACTCCCGCCCTGGAGCGTGGGGTAAGGTACATCTGCTGCTGATACTCGCGCAAGCTCGACCGCTTGCGGTCCAGCCTGGCATCAATGTCCAATACTGTCTTATATGCGAGCTGCACCTTGTTCACTATCTGGACCAGCTGCTTTGCCAGCACATCCCAGGTATCCTCTTCGTTAGCTTTGTAATCAGCCATGTGACGCCTGTGCATCAGCACATCCTCCCGCCGGTCTTTCCAATCTTCCAGTGCGGCAGTCCGCATGATCATCAGATCCTGTTCTTCTTCCAGGGTGAGGCAATAAGCAATCAGCAAGTCACGGTCCTGGCTGTCAACTCGTTCAGCTTTCAGGCTGTCAAACTCGCGCATCAACCGTCTCCAGCTTTCTCGCGCAAACGTGTGACCTTTCAGTTCTTTGGGAGCCGAAGCAGGCAAATTTCTGCCCGTTTTATTCGCGTTTTCTGCTGAAAATCTCTGATTTTTTTCGTCCAGAGTTTCATGTCTGACTACTAAATCAGCTGGTTTTTTAGCAGGCATTGGGTTTCTCCACATTGGGATTTCTTTTCGTACGAGTGACCACCCGCGCTCGACACCCTCCGACTGAAAACTTTTTCATCCCCCCCTCCCCATCTCTTCGACTGTCTTCTTCGAGTGACAGCTCGCGCACAACGCTTGGAACGGCCCCCCCCAGAACTTTATTGGGTCTCCTTTATGTGGATAAATATGATCTACATGCACTGCAGGTGTCAAAATGCCTACGCGCTCACACGAAGCGCACCAAGGGTGCTCTGCCAGGAACGCCGCCCGGAATTTCTGCCACCTTCGGTCGTACAACCTCTGCCGGCTCCGGTCTCTCTTCCACACACCTGCAGATGAAGCCGCATGCAACGGGCACCGACCGCTTGTCACAAGGTTGGGACAACCAGGATACGAGCAGGGTTGCAGCGGTTTATTCGCCACAGTCCCCCCCCACCAGCCGCCTCACTTCCAATCTCAGGCTCTCAATCTCCCGGCCCATCGTAGCAATCTGCTGGTCTTGCTCCCGGATCTTCTTATCCTGTTCCCTGATCTTCTTATCCTGCTCCGCCACTTTTGACGTCTTCTCTTTCAATTGAGCCGATAATGTTTCCACATCCTCGCTCAATTTACGTGCCTCTTCCCTGTACTGATCGCGCTCTGTCTGATATTCATCCAACTTCGCCTTCATCTTCTCGTTTGCTTCGACTTCATCATCCAGCCTCTGATCCATCGTTACGATCCACTCCTTCAGCTCCTTCACCTGCTCCTTCGAAGCTGAATGCGATGTCGTCACGATCGCAGTCACAATCGACCCTACAGCTGTCAACACCGGGATCGATGCCGCCAGGATAATCGTCAAAGTCTCAGCGCTAATCGCAAGGGGCATCAGTATGATTCCTCACAAGCGCGACCCGCTCAGCCAGCGCGATCACAATGATCATCAAAACAGCCGCCAGCCCATCGATCTTTCCAATCGAATCATGCGTCATGGCTGCGTTTGCAAACTCATATGTCCCATAACCAAGGGGGATACACTGCACCATCCAGAAAAACCGAAAAGGCGATTTCGGATTCTTCCGGATCGCCCTTACGTTCATGTACATAAATGCCAGGCAGGCAATTACCAACGCCCACGCCAGCACGACTGCAACCAGTTCCTGGATGGCCAAGTCCATTTAGATAATAAAGTCCCGCGCAGCCTTGATCTGCTTGACCTTGCTGGTTTGGGGTGAAGCGATGTACGTACCAGCATTAAAGATCAAAGCCTGAACAAAGGCATAGAGCGCCCGTTGCCATGTGATCGGGCTTTCTGATGGGATCAGTCCGTTGTTGACCAGCAGGAAGATCGTTACTGTAACGACCACCATCCCAGCGATCATGATCCCGCTCTTCAGCTCCGACCTCAATCCTGCATACCAGGTCGAAAGCGCTGGGAAGTACGATGCCAGAAGGCTCGCAATCACTGCAATGATATTGAGCAGCATCTCAGGGGTAAACTCAATCGGTTGCATATCAACTACCCTTCTCCTGGTTCTCCAGGAATTAAAAGAAAAACCAACCACGCGATCTCTCCCAAGATCGATGGTTGGTTGGAGCCAACAAACGCCAGTTAGTTATACGGTTTTCTAATTCTTAGTTTAGCATAAATGCTGGTGTAATGCAAGTAATTTATGGCTTTTGGCCATTCTGGCCAATCAATTCCGCCAGTGCTTTTGTCCCGACATCCCAATGAAACTCCTGTCCACAGTTTACGCAAACACCCCGCCAGAATGTAGTCGCGATCCCATTCACAATCAGCATCTGCCGCCCTTTGTAGTCACTCAACCTACCGACCTCCCGGCCGCACTTCTGACATTCAATGATCGCTATTTCTTCTGGCATTTGCGCCACTCTCCTAAGACTTGGCTCGCCGCAGATATGCCGGCACATCGCTATCAGGTCCACTAAACGCGTCCACAACCTCTTTTTGAATAAATGCTAGTGGAATAGGCTCCCGGATCTGATCCGGATATTCATCCCAACTGAACGGGACCTCGAACACATTCAATTTCCCTCGCACCTCAAATGGGTCAATCGGTCGGATCCTGCGCAGGATCCAGGCAAACTTCCCCTTCTCATGCCAGTATTGGTCGATCTTTTCCTTTGGCTCCTTGGTGCACGCGACCAAATCCGCCACTGCCAGCACCTTGCCAAAGCTCAGTTGCTCAGGGTCAATCCCGATCTTGAATGCCTGCCTGACATACTCAATATCCCGCTCGAGGTCTTTCTTGCTCTTGCTCGCGTGGATCAGAATATCGCCACGGTGCCCGGTATACCACTTCCTGTTTTCAACTGTCTGATACCCATTGGCGATCAACCATGCCCAGGGTTGCTTAATGCTGATTGCTTTCATGCTTCTTCCTCCGTTCGTTTGCTTAATCCCTTCATATATTCATCCAGCTGCAGCTTTGCTTCCGCCGCCGCTTTAGCCGTTACAGTAACGGCATCTTGATCAAATGGTGTTCCGCGAACACACTCAACGTATTCATTAAGCGCGTCTATCCAGGCATATAACAGCCCATTGAAATTCACGAGCTCATCTTCGTTCATTTCGCCGCCTTTCTGCGAATGCCTTGCGCAATAAACCATTTGCTCACAGCGGCGGCATTGCGGTCATTCAGCCCGATCGCCTGCGCCATCCAGAAGTAAGATCGACCCTCGTCCGCCCACGCCAATATCTTATCGCGGTTGGCTTCAATGCGCTCCCTGGCAAACAAATAGCTCATAGTCCCTCGCCCCCCTCGATTGCCACCACCAACATCGCAATCACGACAAGCCCGATGCACGCGCCGGCGACCAAGCCAATCAATAATCCAAGTGCAAACTGTACCATTTCAATCCTCCAATTCAAACCAGTCTATATCACTCATCAGCCAACCTCTGATTCGTAACCACCGCCCAACGCCAAAACCGCGGGGTAATCTTTGTGGCTTTCACAGTCCACAACGGTTGGTATTTCAACTATATTGCTTTTGCCGATAAAGTTGCTCCGCACATCGACAAAAACATCACTATCCCCGCCACAAAATTTGTTGAATAAATGTTTTGCTTTGCCACGAGTTTCAGCAAATACATAGCATATCCAGTCCTCATGGTCATAGCTACATGCATACAGGTTCATTCCTCACGCTCCTTGCCATTTGTCTCTGAGTTTCCACTCGAATTCTTCACTGGGAATACCATCATCTGGCATCGTCCCTTTCAGGTCTGATAATTTAGGCAACCCATCATCTTCCTCGGCGATGCGGGCTTGCAGTTCCGCAACTCCATCGGTGGTTGGTTGCATTTCTACAACCTGTCCCCAACTAAGCGACAGTTCCCACGCGTTGCACAAGGAATTTGCTGACACGCCAATATCGGAAACCCGACATTTTGCAACTTGCACACCTTTAGTATTAACAGCCGCAGGCAACGTACAAAGCCAATTTTTACAATTTTGACATCTCATTCCTGCTCCTTTGCTCTGGCGGCACATATGCCATCCCTAATTCCCGGAAAACATCCGTCTCCTCAGGGGTATCCAATAAATTGCCATCCCGCAATAATCGACCATCCAAAAAGCGCATATCATCCGGACACCATCCACCCTGACTGACCTTGGTTACCATCTTGCGCGAGAATTCAGCTGAACCCGTCCTGATCATCATGATACAACCCCAAGTCTCAGGTCGACATAAAAACAGATCCACGTTCGGCTTGCTTGGGATACCCTGGGAGGAAAATTGGATGTACTTGTTACCCGCTTTTATAGGCTGGTATCTGAGTTGCTCCATCAGCTCGAAAATTACTTCCGCCGGAGTCGTTTCGGTAAAACCGAACAACCCAACTTTAGTTTCCCTTAGGATCCCTACGAACTCAATGTCGCCTACCAGTTTCTTTTTCCTTCGCAAGCTCCCGGCAATCTCCAACCGCTCGAAGTGACCCCCCAGCAATACAAGCAGATCATCGGCGATTTTCTTAGCTTCAGAATATGGCACTTTCATCCCTTCACTCATTTTCATCCTCGATAATTTCTTCCTCGTGATTTAACCGCCAAAGCGTCACACCAACCTGGACCGCGAAAAATAAAACCAGCCAGATCACCACGATCGCCAGGGCGGCATGTAACAACCATTCGGCAGCCTTTACCAGGCTCAAAATAATCCCAACTGCTTTTCACGTTCATGCCTCGCCAGGTCGCTGCCGGGGTTCGCGTCCGCGATCAATGCCCGCTGCAGCCGCTCAAAAATGATCTTCGCGAATCGCTTTCGGTCGATCCGGTTGCCGTAAATAAACGCCCCATCCCAACCCAGCGCCAGGGCGATCTGCAGCTCGTTCAGCTTGCCTTCCCGCTCAATACGCAGGACCATCGGCGCCATTTTGGCCGCGAAAGCTTGCACTCCATTCACGACCCCGATCTCAATCGCTGAATCAACCAGCGAGCGGATCACCAAAGTCTCCTTACGCGCCATTTTTCACCTCTTGTTGGTTTCTCCAAAGCTGCCTGAATTGTTCAAGTGCCTTTTTTTGCTTTTCAGCCGCTGTCTCTTGCCTGATTTTGTGCTTCAGCCGGTACACAAACACCCCCGGACCAGCCGAATCTCCCAGGTCGAGAATGTCATCGGCCAGTTCTTTGACCTGTTCCAGCGTCCAATCACCCGATCGCACAGCTTCAGCCACCTGGCCATACACCTGCGGGAATACTCCCAGCCGTTCCAGCTTGCCTTCCAGCGGGCGATCAATCACATCGTGCCAGCCGTTACTCTTGTCCAGATTTCTGGACTGGTTGTCCAGTTTTTTGGACTGGTTGTCCAGATTTCTGGACTGGTTGTCCAGTTTTTTGGACTGGTTGTCCAGTTTTTTGGACACTTGTCCAGATTTCTGGACTGATTGTCCAGATTTTTGGACAGTTTCCTCGCGCGGTTTAACAAGATAATCAGGAGGTAGGTTAAAATCTTGATTAATATACTCTATATCTTTAACCTCCTCCTTAATAGACCTGTCCAGATTTCTGGACAGGTTGTCCAGATTTTTGGACAAGTTATCCACAGGTTTATCCACAGGTTTATCCACAGTTTCTTCCGCCTCTTGAGCACCTCCATGCAAATAGATGGTGATCCTGGAATAGTGAGTACTGCTGGACAGCAGCCAGCCGCAATCTCTCAATATCCCAAGGTGCCCGTATAGTGCGGATCTTGATAGTCCCGTCACCTCCATTAGTTCGTTAATCGAAAAGTCTTGTGAATCGTCTTCCTTCCCCCACAAAAGCCCCCGCAGCTGTACATACGTCCTGAATACGCCCGCCGGCAGGGTCGTGTCATAGACGATATCTGCAGGGATGGCAACAAACTTGGGTGGCAGTAGTGGGCGTGCCATTGCTAAATTCTGAACAGATCTAATTGAATGGATTCCCCGAACTGCATCTCAGCGCTTTTATCCATCTCGCGCAGTGTATCAGCCAGGCTGATGATCCTTGACTTGTATTCCCGGACCCGAAAATCCTCATATTCAGCTTTTGACTGTGCCAGGTAATACCCTCCGTCTGCCCCCTTTCGATGGCAGATCAGGTAGCCCTGTTTGCGTAAGCTCTCAATTCCAGCCCGCATAGTCCGATCATCTTTTCTGCCGATCAATCCCCGCCAGCGTAGTCTCTCCGCCAGATCTTCCCGGCTCAAGGGATATTCATATCTGCGGTTCTCGAGTTGCTCCAGAATGCGATATTCAAGCTCAGTTAAAGTTTGTGTGTCCATGAATTCCTCTGCTATAATTGGAGAGTTCCATGAGGAACCCTGAACTAATCCTGGCCAACGGCTCCTGACCGTTGGCCAGGTCTGTTAATATCCTCAGACAGACGCTCAAGCACAATGCTTCTTGCGATACCTGGCGTCTGCCTGATATAGCCATTTGCTTCGAGATCCCCGAGCAAACCGCGGATGTGTGATGTGCTCGATAGTGCCATCAGCCGCATCAATTCGCGTATGGAAGGAGAATAACCATGCGTTTTGATGAACAGCTCAAGCTGGCGTAAAAGTTGAGTGTGGATCTCTCTTAATGCAAAGGGCTTATCCGCGGTTTTCATTCGAATTTCTCTCATTACTTGGGATAATGGTTATTATCCCAACCACGCTAATAAGGGGGTTCTTTTGATCATTTTGAACCCTTCACCAACCCCAGCATTTCACTCACTGTCATCCAGGTCTTGTCCGGGTTTGGTCGCAACTTCTGTAAATAAATTCGGGTTGTCTCTACGTTGTTTTGCTTCAGAAACCTCCTTATCGTGTCTTCATCATCCCCCGCCTGGGCGCGTAAATAAGCCGCCGTATGGCGCAGGGAGTGAACCTTCAGGCCGGTGGTTCTCAACCCGGCATTTCGGGCGCAATACTTCAGGCTGTCTCTGACCGTTTGGTCCGAGATTGGCAGATCAATGATTTTCCCCATGTTTGTGTACCGATGGAAAACATAGCCTGTGTATTTACCTTCCGCCTCGGCATATGCCATGATCGCTTCATAGACCGGCGGATAGATCTCTTTGGTTTGATTCGGCTTGCCCTTCCCCTGGTACCGCATCACGATCACGCCCCCAGGCTGGATCTCGATGTCTTCGTACCGGAGAGTCCTCAGCTCCGAATTGCGCAGCCCTGTCAGCAGGTAGCCCACGAACAACGCCAGATTGCGCTTGCCAGGCAGATTTCTCGTATCGATCGCCCGCAGAAACGCGCCGGCTTGCTCTTCATCCCAACACACCGCCTTCCCGTACCGTTCCACTTTCGGCGGCTTGAAGCTCACCGCCGGGTTATCCTCGCGTAAGCGGTATTCCTCACCATCCATGCCCAGGGAAACATATTCCTGGATAATGAAACTGAAAAAGCTCTTGATCCCGCTGATCCGGGTCGCGATAGTCGCGTCAGCCCGCCCCTCGTTGTGCAGGTGTGCCATCCAGGCGGTGATATCTTTCCTGCTGATCTCCCAGGCGTTCTTTTCGCAAAATTCCAACAGTCCATTCAGGCTCGAGCGGTAACTCTGGGCGGTATGCCGGCTGTTCTGCCGGCTCAGCCAAAGCGTGATCGCATCGTTCCAGGCTTTCTCATCAGCAATTGACATAGGAAACCCCAGGATTCTTGATAGAATTGGTGATGAGATGGAAAACTTCTGGCAGACGATCCAACCCTGGCTTGCGCCGATTGCCCTTGTGATCTCCCTTGTAAATCTCTATGTGGCGTGGAGAGATCGTCAGGTCCGGTGCCAGGTCATTTTGAAATATGTCCCAGGGATCCAAAGCCTTCCTTATTTTTACCCTCGTGTTCAAGCGTTGATCCCGCTGCTTGATTTGATCATTATTAACCACAGCAAAGATCCTGTTTGGATCTCTGACATTCAGATTCGCAATGGAATAGGCAATGCAGGTATACAGCTCAGCTATCAGTATAGAAACCTCAATTTGGAGAAAATGGGTGAACTGGGGGAGGGGATAAAAATTGACGGCAAAAGCAGGGCTCGTTTGTGGATCGATGTCAAAGCAATCCCGAACAAGCAAGATCAAGTCATTAATGTGAAATCCGACATCTGGCTTCAAGCAGTTATTACTCTTGCCACAAGCAAACGGTTTCATTCCAGACCTATCCTATTACCTGTAGAAAAACTGCTATGGCGCTCAGAGCTACCATTAGAATCCCGAGAATAATGCTCACGTTGTCCTCATGAATGACAAACTTTCGGTAAAGCTCAAACAATATAAGAGCGATCACAACACCAATAAAAAAACCTAACAGAATACCCAAGAAGAAAGGATCCATCTAAGCCCCCTTACGAGCTCTAAGCCTGGGTGCAATCTCTTCCTGCCAAAATGCGGTCAGGAACATCGGTATTACGAAAACGAGAAATGGGGATAAAAGTACTAATACATCGCGTAACATGGCAATCCTTTCGTACTACTTAATGGGTTCTTCTTCGGCTTCTTTTTCTGGTTCGTAAAATCGGGTCCAGTCAAAACCCAGGGTAGAACCGAGCTTTTGAGCAAGGCGAACGGAGGGATTTGTATTCCCATTTTCAAGCTTAGACAGGGAAGCTCTATTAATACCCACTATCTGGGCAACTTCCTCTTGAGTTAATCCTTTTTCATTGCGTATTTCTTGTAACCAAGTCATTTATTCACTCCATGTGCAAATCCTGCACATATGATAGTGCAAAAAATGCACCTTGTCAAGGTTGAATTTTATGAACTGGTGGAGAATTTGCATTTTTCGGTTCATTTCTTGCATGTGCTTTATAAGCACATTATTATTTGAGGAGGTGCAGAATGAACTACTTAAAAACAGCCCGTAAGATGAGAAACTTGACCCAAAAAGATGTCGCACAAATGATAGGCGTAGATCGTTCCACATACACCAGGTATGAGAGTGGCGAAGTACAGCCGGACAATGACAAGCTCAGAAAACTTTCAACAGTATTTGGAGTGAGCATAGACTACCTACTAGGGCGAAAAAGCAATTCAGAAGGTGAAGAGAGCCGCATGATCCCTCTTCTCGGATCTGTCCCCGCCGGCACGCCGACCGAAGCCATTGAGGACGTGGAAGAATACATCGATATCTACCCCCGCTTTGTCAAACACGGCGAGTTCTTTGCTTTGCGTGTCCAGGGCGACAGCATGGAGCCCGACATCCGGCATGGAGATATTGCGATCATCGAAAAACAGGAATTTATTGATAACGGCGCTGTTGCCGTCGTGCGTGTCAATGGTCAGGACACCACCATCAAACGCGTGAAGCTGGCCGCCAATGGGCTCATGCTGATCCCCAGCAATCCCGTCTATGACCCGGTCTTCTTCGATTCCGACCAGGTCGCCACCCTTCCCGTCACCATCATCGGCAAGGTCATCGAAATCCGTAGGAGGCTCTGATGTCAGACAACTTTTATTCCAAACTCGCCGGCGTTAGCAAGAAAAATGAAGATGGTCGCCGCAGGCAAGAGGTTATTGAAGAAGATCTATACGAGGGGCTGGTCCTCCACCTCGAGCGGGAACCAGAAAATCCTTATGATCCCAACGCTGTCGCTGTTTTTGCTTCAGAATATGGTGACCAGGTTGGGTACCTCAATGGCAAGGTCGCAGAAGAACTCGCTCCTCTGATGGATCGTGGTCAGCTGGTCACTTGCCAGGTTGCTGAAATCACTGGAGACTATGGCCAAACCAGGGGGGTCAATGTATTGATCACCAAATATACCCTGGACGAAACCCAGGAATTGATCGAAGCTGCGAAAGCCCGTAAGTCGGTAGACGAAGCTCAAAAATCACAACCGGAAGCACCAAACCCATCATCCTCAGAATGGACTGAAACAAACCTGCTGCCAGGTGTGGAAAATTATGTTTCACCGGGTAAGAGTTCTGCGTCTACTGCCGGCAAACCTACCCTGAAACAACGCTGGAACTCCCTGCCAAAGAAAACAAGAACCTGGATCATCGTTCTGGTGATTGTCTTGATCCTTTACCTTTATGGCTCGCTTTAATTAGCACTTTGACATAATGTATCACCATACTGGCGCACTCTCCAGGCATCACGGATAAGAGCATCTAAAGACCTCACGGCTCACGGAAATGGCGAGCCTTGCTATCCCATCCCCGCAATAACGGCCTTAGGGTTCACATCCGTGAGGTTCGGAGGTTCGAGCCCTCTAGCGCCCACACAACTCCTCTTTGTGAGGAGTTTTTGTTTGCTCTCTTACAAAGAAAAGTTACCATCAGATTTATGCGCAAGCCAAGTATAATAATCTCACGCATCATTGCCCTAAGAAAGAATCCTTCGAAAAGTATTATTGCAACCCGGGAGATGGGCGCGTAAGCACCAAGATTGTTGCACGTAAGAAATGCAAGCCAGGAGGTGGTTAAGTTACCGATTGAATTCTTAGAGCTATATACTCAGACGGTCTCAACCAAAATCGAAATTTTTTTGCCGGTATCTATCTTTTTCAGGAGGTTTCCATGTCAATAACTTGTCCACGTTGTAAAACAGTTAATAAAGAGGGTAGCGTCTTTTGTACCTCTTGTGGGTATTCCCTTGAGGGACTGGCGCCATCTGCTCCAACCCCTCCTGTTTCACCAGCCTATGTGAGCCAAAGCCCAAGAAATGTCTCTGCGAATGTTCCGATCACGATCGAAACGCGTTATGGGGTGCTGCGCGCCATTTCCACCTTCTTGACTGTTTTAGCGTGGATCTTTTTGGTGGCGGGTGGGCTTTTTGGAATTTTGATGGGAATGCAGGAAGGCGCCGGCATGGGGCTCTTGTTTTTCCTGGCCGGCATCCTCGTGGGTGGGCTCCTGTTCAGCATCATCAAAGCTTACGCAGAACTATTACAGATTGCCATAGATATTGAAGAAAATACCCGTCTTACTGCAGAATTGCTTGAACGAAAATAGTATTTGAATTTTTTTGAATAAAGGCTTTGTTACCTATCTTGCCAACAAAAAAAAGTCTGTTGCAGGGATAGCTTCACAGTCTAAATGGGCAGTCTTTTCGTAGGCCGGTATTGGATGTGGTACCAACTTTGCGAATCGTGAAGAAGTAATTCCACATCCAATCCGGCAACAATAATCGCCTAACGAGTCCTGAAGGATCCACAGGATGCCTGTTCCACAGGTGGGGGTTCATACTACGCCTCGATTTATAATGTAAGATAATTCTGGTGGTGATTCAATATTCCACTCAGATTGACAATTCATATTTGGGATTCCGTTGGAAATTTACTATAATATAAATGAGGGATGTTTGTCTTTCCCGATCGTTTGATGTAATGGAGGTTTACCATGTCTCGCAAAACAGTATCAGTAATAATGCTGATGTTACTTCTGTCTGGTTGCATCATGCAAACACCACTCGAGACAGCACAGCCGGTAATTGAAGAAGAAGTTGAAGTCATCCCACCTGAGGTTACTGAACCAAGTTCTGAAAAGCCAGCTGAACCCGTTGTGGAGCCGGTTGTAACCACAATCCCGGAAGGCATGGTCCTGATCCCTGCAACGGAGTATATGATGGGTTGTGACCCAGAGCACAACAATAGCCACGGCTGCCCAAGCGATGAACTTCCGCAGCACACGGTGAGCGTGTCGGCGTTTGCTATTGATATATATGAAGTAACCAACGTTCAGTATGCCGAATGTGTGGCAGCAGACGGCTGTTTACCCCCGATTGCGACAGCTTCCCAAGCCCGCGAGGATTATTATTCGAATGATGAGTATGCCAACTTCCCGATGATCAACATCAAATGGGAGCAAGCTCAGGCGTATTGCAGTTGGGCTGGCAAACGTCTTCCAACTGAAGCTGAGTGGGAACTGGCAGCGCGTGGTACATCCCCAAAGACTTATGCGTGGGGAGATGATGACCCCGACTGCTCTCAAGGGAACGTCTATTACGACCCCAGCATGTCTGCCTGCGTGGGAGATACCGTTGCTGTTGGAAGCTACCCGCTGGGGGCAAGCGAGTTTGGTGTCATGGATATGACGGGTAACGTCTGGGAATGGGTGGCGGATAATTACATTGAAGATTTCTATGGCAAGAGTCCAACCGAGAATCCTTTGGCCGAAGAAGCTAACCAGCTGCGGACGGTTCGTGGTGGTGGCTGGGCTGCCAACTGGCTGGCCGCACGCCTTACAAACCGGGGATATGACCTTAGCTTCTTCAGCGGCGTGGATCTGGGATTCCGCTGTGCCATGGACGGAGGGCAGTAAGAGGCAGTTACCAAACTGAGACTAAATAGTTTAGGTCGGGTTGAGTCTCTCAACCCGACCTATTTGTTAATACGGTGATGGGTGTGGAGACCTGCAGGATCATGTGAGTCGTCCCATTTCAAGGAAAGCGGTATTGGTAGGGCGCGAAACGTTTGTCCTTCACGTTGCTTTTGGTGCCCTCAACAGAGGTCGATTTCCGACTGTCACTGCGAACCTCTTTTGTGAAGCAATCTAAAATCCGTCAAGAGCAAGTGTGAATGAAGAAAGAGAATCACGTTCAGTCTGGAAGTTGTTTTGAATCACCAGCAGTCCTTTAGAATGGGAGTTTAGATCGCTTCGTTCCTCGCGATGACAGATTAAAGAACGCTGACATAAGCAAAATCACACTCGGTTTGGTATGTGTCGTTAACGATCAGCCACGTCCATAGCGTGTAGCTCAGGTTCTTCAGCCTGACCTACGACTAGACCTATAGAATTCAAACGTAGGGGCGAAGCATTTCAAAATAAGTGCAGTCCTATTTCCAAGCCATCCGTAAAGAATGCTTCGCCCCTACCGGTGATCTTAACAATGGTAATAGGAACTGCAGACTGCTAGCTGCCGCGATTGTGCCACCTGTACCCACCATAAAACGGATGGGTATTAAGTAGGTCGGAATGAAACTGCCAATCGACGCTGGAATTGTGATGATCTTGCGCAGGCTCACTCCGACATTTACCTATCGGCGGAGTGCGCAAAATTGCGTATTCCGCCCTTGTACCGTAGACTGCAACAACCCTACCGGTGATCTTAACAATGGTAACAGGAACTGCAGACTGCTAGCTGCCGCGATTATGCCAGGCTTGCGAAGTACCCCCGACGCCGAAGGCAGGCGTGGGCAGCCCGAGCACAGACGCCATCGTGGTGTGTAAAAAATGTCCCCAACCAAAGCACCGTTGTTGGCGGATTGAGGGCACGATACGCTCGTTCATCACATTGTTCGCGGTGCCCTCAAGCTCGCCCTACCAAACACATTCCGCCATCGCGCGCTTTTATTGTGCCTGTGTCCGCGAAGCAAGGTTTGGCGGTATGGCGTTTACATTTCATCATAGGGAGACTGGCAGTCAGTCCGCGTGCATCTCAAATATAAAAAACCTTTAGAATGTTGGACAGCCGGCTCTAAACCAGCCGGCTGCTCTTATTAATGCGATAAACCCAGCCCAAACCCAGCAAACCAAAGGGTAAAATCCAAGCCGCAAGTTGGAAGGCGGTCTGAAAACTATACAAATCAGCCAGGCGACCTACGAGAGGAATCGCCAGGGATGTACCAACGAAGTTGATAGACAAGAAAAGACCGTTGATGAATGCTCTGTCTTCAATAATGCTATCTTGAACCATTGCCATCAAAACCGGAAAAGCCGCAATTTGAAGAAAACCAATCAATAGGATCATTGGTATCTGCAACCAGTTGTCGGTACGCAGGAAAACAAGCATCGATGAAAAAAGTGCGGTAGTGACAAATCCCAAAATATGGACCCGGCTGAATCTATCGCTGAGACTTCCGACAACATAAGACCCAAATGCCCCGGCGACTAAAAGCATGGTCAATCCGGCGCCTGACACCCAGGTGCTGGCGCCCCTTTCACGCAGAAATGCTGGGAAATAGGTTGAGAGCATTACAGTCATCATTGCCCGCGTGACAGCGATGAAAGCAAGAGGCAGCATCACTTTCAGTATCCTGCCCCAATTCTTGGGGGAGTTTCTTTGTTTTATTGACGAATCAGCACAGGTATTGGCATTTTTTAAACCAAACCAGATTAATACAGAGGCAATTGCACCGCCTATCGCAAGAACGGGCAATTTTGACAGACCGAGAAAATCGTAAACTGTGACTAACAAGATTGAACCCAGCGCGTAACCCATGGTGCCGGCAATGACCCAAAAGCTCATGCTTTTTCCGAGTTTTTGTCCAGCATATTTACTGTTTAATGCCGGACCAATCGCATGTAGTGAAGCCGAACTCAAGCCAGCCAAAATCAACATTGCCATCATCACCACAGGTGTTGTTACCAACCCCAGTAAACTCATCAGGGTTCCGGTGATGAATGGTGCCAGGATGACCAGTATCCTCAGATTGTGTCGGTCTGCCAGGGAGCCGATAAGCGGTTGGAAAAGGGAGGGCAAGCTGAAAAACAGGGTCAGAATACCCCCACCCAAGTTGCTAAGACCTAAATTTTCAATCAAAATTGGCAATAGAGGCGGCAGGAAACCAGCATACATATCATGCAAGCTGTGTGCAGCGGCAATTGAACCGACATGCCGGTGGCTGAAGTGGTTGGGTTCGTCTGGGGGCAAGCCGGGTTGTGATGAGGAATTTTCCTTGATAATATCGTATGTCTCATTATTTTTTTGCATGCTCGAAATTGTATCAAGTAAAGGTTAGGAATTGGCAAGTTTCGACGTCATTTCAGGTTTCCACGATATATTCCTCGGACACCTTAGATAATCTATCGCAACTCTTATAATTATCTGGAATAATTATCTTGAAAGAGGTGACACTATGTTCGATGGAAAGTTTTCAACAGCAAATTCAAACCCCGCAAAAAGTCTGAAGTTAAACAAGCGGATCGTACCTGTTATTTTGATTGGCCTGGCGGTACTTATCCTGGCGACGTCGCTATTTTATGAAGTTCCGGCAGGCAATATCGGTGTGGTTCTGCGATTCAGCGCGGTCGATCGGGTCTCTTACCCCGGCATTAATATTAAGTTTCCATTTGTGGAACGCGTTGTGTTGATGAATGTGCGAACGCAAAAGGATGAAGCTCAGGCGACAGCTGTGTCCGAAAACCTGCAGGTAGTGACCTCAATTATTGCGGTTAACTATCACCTGGACGGCACCCGCGCCAAGGAAGTTTATGAGAAGATTGGCGCGGATTACGCCAACATCATCGTCGCGCCGGCGATTCAGAACACCTTCAAAGCTGTAACAGCCCAATTCACGGCAGAAGAGCTGATCACCAAGCGTGACGAAGTCCGGCTTTTGGCTGAAGAAAAGCTGACTAAGCAATTGGAGCCCTACTTTGTTGTGGTCGAAAACTTCAACATTGTCAACGTTGACTTTTCTGCGGAGTACCAGCAAGCGATTGAGTCAAAGCAGGTAGCGCAGCAGCAGGTGGAAACTTCCAAGCAGAAGCTGGCGCAGGCTGAAATTGACGCCCAAACGGTAATCGCGGAGGCGAAGGGTCAGGCAGACGCGCAAAAGGCGCTCAACGACACCGGCGCTCTGACACCAGAGTACCTTCAATATCTCTTTCTGACCAAGTGGAATGGGATCCTGCCCCAGGTAATGACCAGCGGCAGTAACACGATGATTGATGTTTCCCGTTTTCTGAGCCTTCCTGCCCAGGAACCGTAACAATACCAAAGTCGGTACGTAATTACTCATCCTGCTTGAGGGTGATAGAATGGCTTTATGTGCCGCAAAATAAATCTGGTATGAAGAAACAAAAGCCGGCTGAGTTTTAGCCGGCTTTTGACTATAATGGGAACTTATGAGCATGTTTAACCAAAAGAATACCAGCAGTTTACGCGAGGCAACCGCATTCGCTTTCCTTGCAGCCGCTCTCTACGCCCTGAATATGCCTTTCTCCCGGCTGCTTTTGGGGTCCGTGGAGCCATTATTTATGGCGGCTTTTTTGTATCTCGGGGCGGGTTTGGGGATGCTTGGGCTGTGGTATTTTCGCACTGAGCCAAAAAACAGGACGTTTGCTCCCATTGTAAAAGATGAGAAACCTTACATCCTGGGAATGGTGCTGCTGGACATTCTCGCGCCTGCGCTGTTGATGTTTGGTCTGAAAAGCACCCTGGCAGCAAATGCCTCCTTGCTAAATAATTTTGAAATCGTTGCCACTTCCTTGATCGCTTTACTACTGTTCAGGGAAGCGATATCCCGGAAACTCTGGATTGGGATTGCTTTGGTAACGCTGGCAAGTGTGCTTCTTTCGTTGGAGAGTTTCTCAGCTTTTCGCTTTTCAAGTGGCTCGCTGTTGATTTTGGCAGCAAGCACTGCCTGGGGGCTTGAAAATAACTTCACGCGCAAGCTTTCCAACCGAACCAGTTCAGATATCGTCATCATCAAGGGCATTGGTTCAGGATTTGGTTCTTTGATCCTGGCTTTACTGACAAGGGAAGCTTTTCCACAAGTGGGTTTCATTTTGTTAACGATGCTGCTTGGCTTTGTGGCTTTCGGCTTGAGCATCAATTACTACGTCAAAGCCCAGAACCAGCTTGGAGCCGCAAAAACCAGCGCCTACTACGCCGTTGCTCCGTTTTTGGGGGTGATTTTCTCTTTCCTGATCTTCCGGGTTCTTCCTGTCCTGACTTTTTGGGTTGGGTTGATCCTGATGGCTGCCGCCACCTGGTTTTTGATTACCGACACAATCAGCATCCAACATACCCACACCCACAAACATACCAAAATGGGGATCAGAGGCAGTGGGGAAAAATCAATTCCAGAAACAGTCGAATACAGCCATACTCACTTCCATGCCCATCAAAAGGAAAACGAAGAAGACCATGACCACTCGCATCCATCAGATTCGGGAACAAAACCCATTAAACCCTGAGACTTGGGCGCGTTTTTCAAGCAAATCCCGCAATTCATAAATGGATTAAAATACTCACTATAGCCCATCTATTAGTTAGGCAAAGATTGGAAGGTAGTCATGTCTGATCAAATCCCTGAAGTAAACGCAGGACGCCGGCGCAAGAGCAGTAGTCGTCCGACCACACAAGCGGAACAACCCGTTCGCAGACCGGCTGGTTCAGCAAAGCCAAGCGCAAAACCCACCAGGCCAACATCTTCAGGTGGGTCTGGACAAACTACCGGTGGCTTCCCCAGCGGCTCCTCGCCAAGTGGAAGCGGTGGTCTGGGCGGGCTTGGCGGTCTGCTCGGAGGGCTTGGCGGTCTGACGGGCTCCAGCGGAAGCAAGAAAAGCTGCAGCGGTGGAGTCTTTGGAATTATCATCCTGGTAATAGTGCTTTACTTTATTTTGAGAGGTTGCCAGGGCATATCTGTTCCTGAGCAGGATCCAGGGCAGAACGTGCCGCTTGTTACTGAGCCAACCCAACCAGTTCAACCGATCCAGCCCCTCCAAACTGGCGCGACGAACACTCCCTGGCCGACAGCCATCAACGCCGGTGAAAACTCCGGGCAGAAGTGGCTGGTGATGATGTACCAGGATGCTGATGACCAGGCATTGGAACGCGACATCATGATGGACCTCAATGAAATGGAAATGATCGGCTCCACCGATCAGGTCATGATTGTCAGCCAGGTGGACCGTTTCCGTGGAGGCTACTCGGGGGATGGCAATTGGGACTCAACCCGCCGTTACCTGGTAACCTATGACGATGACCTGAACAATCTCGGCTCTGAATTGCTGATGGACCTGGGCGAGAAGAATATGGGCGACGCCAATACGCTCTCGGATTTCCTGACCTGGGCGATCCAAAGCTTCCCCGCTGATAAGCATATCTTGATCATGTCGGACCACGGCATGGGATGGCCGGGCGGCTGGAGCGATCCTTCTCCCGCGCAGCGCGACAGAAGTACTAACGCGCCTTTGGTGTCGGCGATGAAGGATGACATTATCTATCTCAATGAGCTGGAAACCGCACTGGAGAGGACCATTCAGGCAACCGGGATCGATAAGTTCGACCTGATCGGTTTGGATGCCTGCCTGATGAGCCAGATGGAAGTCTATACCGCTTTGGCGCCTTACGCGCGCTATGCTGTGGCGTCTGAGGAAACTGAACCCGGGCTGGGTTGGGCATACACCGCCTTCCTGAGCATGATGGTCTACAACCCGGATGTGAGCACGGAAGAGATCGCGGCAAATATTGTTGACTCTTACATCAGCCAGGATCAGCGGGTGATCGATGACCAGGCACGCGCGGAATTTCTGGCGCAAAATTCAAGCGGGGGCGGATTTTTCGTCAACCGCATGAGCGCCGCGCAGTTAGCTACCCAGCTTGAGCAAAACATTACCCTGACGGCAGTGAATCTGGATAACCTGCCGCTTTTGCTGAACGCGGTTAACCGATTCTCCTTCCACATGCAGAGCCTGGATCAGCAGGCAGTGGCACAGGCACGCAGTTACGCGCAATCCTACACCTCCATCTTCGGTACCAATGTGCCGCCCTCATTCATTGACCTGGGGCATTTTGCGGCTCTAACGGCCAAGTATGCCGGAGATAGCACTACCCGTCAGCATGCGAATAATATCCTGAGCGCTCTTTCCCGTGTGATTGTGGCCGAGAAGCACGGTCCGTCAAAGCCTGGCTCAACCGGAATTGCGATCTACTTCCCCAATTCCCAACTATTCAGCAATAACTCCACGGGCATGGCATCCTACTCCGTGATTGCCAACACCTTCAGCCGGGCGTCGCTCTGGGATGATTTCCTGGGCTATCACTATGCCGGGCGGAAGTTTTCGGCGAATGCCGTGGAAGCGGTCAATGTCACCCGCGCCAGCCAGATACCAGGGTTGGGCGCGATTACCGTTTCTGACATCAGCGCATCCGCCAACCGGGTCTCTCCGGGCAGCTCGATCACTTTGAGCACGACTATAACCTGCGAAAATATCGGCTATATCTACTTGTTTACCGGTTTGGTTGATACGGCTTCGAACAGCATTTTTGTGGCGGATACTGATTACCTTGAAAGTCCTTCGACTGGTATGGAAGCAGGGGTTTATTACCCCATCTGGCCAAGCGCGGAAACCTTCAGGCTCAATTTTGACTTTGAGCCATTGGTCTATACGATCACCGATGGGACAGAATCAGGTATCGCGCTGCTCAATCCGGTGTCTTACGGGGCATCAGCTGAGCAGGCGGTTTACGCGGTGGACGGGACCTACACTTTCACTGAGACGGGTGAGACCCGCAGGGCACAACTCCTGTTCAAGGATGAGTACTTATTCCAGGTGATGGGATTTGTGGGCTCCACCACTGCTGGAGCCGCCTCGGAAATTACCCCAAACCAGGGAGATACCTTCACAATCACCTACAAGTGGCTGGATCTGGATGCCAATGGCAAGGTCAGCAAGATTTCGACCACGGATGGAGATGTGTTAACCTTTGGCAGCCAGCCCTTCCAATGGAAGCAGGAATACTTACCGAGCGGGGACTACCTGGTCGGCTTCCTGGTAGCGGATCTGGATGGGAACGTGACACCGGTATATACGACCATCACGGTTCAGTAATATTCCTTTAGTTCAATACCAGTAACCTTTTCGTAGGCCGGATTCCTCCTTTGAATCCGGCTTTTTCTCTCTCCTCGTTAATGCCGGATTGAACTACGCAATCCGACCTTGTATCTTTATA
>DIVL01000054.1 GCA_002435825.1 Anaerolineaceae bacterium UBA6133 | reverse complement strand
ACAGAAAATATGTTACACCAACCCCATATATTATTTTTACACTCCTTTACAGCAAATTAACCAATAGCAGCGATAAAAGCTCGCATGCTATAATTCAAAGACTAAGGGAAAGTGAGTAGTATTGCTATGGCGCGGAGTACAGCAACAAGTAAAACAAAAAAAACCTCTGGAAGCAAAAAGAAACCTGGCACCACCACCAGAACGCCAAGCCGTACCAGAAAAACCACCCCACAAACGGCTCGATCAAAAACTACCCGAACGACCAAATCCACAACTCCCCGCGCGAAAGTCACCACACCAGCACCAAAACCACTTTCGGCTGAACGCAAAGTGGATATTGCCGGAATCGTGTTAATTGTAGTAGGCTTGCTCACCCTTCTGAGCCTGATGACATCCTATTCCGGTGGTCTGACGCAGGCATGGACAAGCCTTCTGCGACGCCGGATCGGTTGGGGGGCATATGCCCTCCCGCTTGTTTTGCTCTTAATTGGAACTTGGTTTTTACTCTCGAAGATGGATCGTTTCCCGGGGGTTTCATCCGAACGTGTCATTGGAGTAGTCCTGATCTTTTTCAATTTACTGACATGGTTCCAGCTGATTGATATCAGTTTTAGGGGCTTATCCAGCCCTCCTGGCGGCGGAATGCTTGGCGGAGCCATGTATCGCGCCTTCGAAAATGGACTGGGCAAGGCAGGCGCAATGATTGTTTTGTTTGCCTGGCTGCTGGTCGCTTTGGTGCTCTTGATTGACCTCTCCATGTCAGAACTCGTGAGCTGGCTGGCTGAAAAATTCAAGCATAGCCATTCAAGGTTCGCGAATTTCGTCCGCAAAAAAGCCGAACAACACCGCCAGAAACTCGAAATAGGGCCAGATTCATCTGAAACAGCACAAAAGGAAAAGGTGAGCGTTCAGACCATTCCAGGTGAACCCGGGGTCAGCTCGTCCACCTCTGCTACCATGGAGATCGAAACTACCACGCCTGAAAAAGCCTGGATATTGCCTGAGCCTGAAGAAATCCTCAATCCTGTGCAGAAAGCCCCGCTTGATGAAGAGTCCGATGAGGACAAAGCGCGGGTGATCGAAGAAACCTTGCGATCTTTCAACGCGCCAGGCAAGGTCGTCGAGATCAGGCGCGGTCCGACAATCACAATGTTTGGCGTGGAACCGGAATACAACGAGAACCGTACCGGGCGAACGCGTGTGCGCGTGAGCAACATTACCCGCCTGGGTGATGACCTGGCGATGGCGCTCAAAGCGTCGCGAATTCGCATCCAGGCGCCAGTGCCGGGCAAGGGTTATGTTGGCATTGAAGTTCCGAATCTGAAAACCAGCATGGTGTCCATGCTCGAGCTCGTCACAAGCCTCCCCTTCCAAAACCACAAATCCCCTCTCAAATTCGCGCTGGGCAAGGACGTTACTGGCTTGCCAACCACCGCAGACCTAACCGCCATGCCGCATCTCCTGATTGCCGGCACCACTGGATCGGGCAAATCTGTATGCGTGAACGCGATCCTGACAGGTTATTTACTCAACCTAAATCCTGATCAACTGCGGTTGATGCTGGTGGACCCCAAAAGAGTGGAGTTTTCGGTCTATAACGGCATCCCACACCTTCTCACAGATGTGATTATGGATCCAGAAAAAGTCGTTGGCGCGTTGCAGTGGATGCTGCGAGAGATGGACCTGCGTTACCGCATTTTTGAAAATTTTGGCGTCCGGAATCTCGAGGAATACAACAAAAAAGTCACCACTGAAGGCGGCAAAACGATTCCGTACATCGTCGTGGTCATAGACGAACTGGCAGACATGATGCTGCTGGCACCCGACGAAACTGAACGTGCTCTGACCAGGCTGGCTCAGCTGGCGCGTGCCACAGGTATCCACCTGATCATCGCCACACAGCGCCCTTCAGCCGATGTAATTACCGGTTTGATCAAAGCCAACTTTCCGGCAAGAATTGCCTTTGCGGTCGCATCCAACATGGATAGCCGCGTCATTCTGGACCAACCTGGCGCGGAACGCCTGCTTGGTCGCGGTGACATGCTCTTCCAGGCACCCGATGCTCCCGCGCCAGTGAGGCTGCAGGGAGCCTATGTTTCGGAAGATGAAGTATCCCGCCTGGCGCGCTTCTGGCAAGCACAATCGTCTGCCAACGGTGCGCCGGAACGACCGGATAAAGCGCTCTACACCAGCGTAAATGATCTTCCTATGAGCCAGGAACCCCTCTGGAAAGAACTCCAAAAGGATCCGGATGAGGATCCGCTGACCGAGGAAGCCCTGCGCATCATCCGCAAGGAAGGGCGTGCCTCCGTCTCAATGCTGCAGCGAAAATTACGCATTGGTTACACACGCTCATCGCGCCTGGTTGAAAAACTGGAAGAACAAGGTATCATTAGTGCAGCCCATCCTCAAACGGGCACACGAGAGGTCCTTGACTGGGGCGATTACCCCCCACTCAAGGAGGAATAAACCTTTTAGGTAAAAATATTGCCGCAAGGTCCAAAGTTTCCTCGATCCATTTTTGCATTTCGGGTTGCGGGAATTTGTATCTGGGTCTATAATCAGTTCCAAATCTTAATTCGGAGTTCATTCAATGTCAGACAACGACGCCAATAGTATGCAGGAGCAAAACCAAGAGAGCAATCAGGAAAACGAAAAAGAGCAAACCATGGAAAGCTTGATGGGAGAATACCTCGATTCTGAGGACTTCTCTTTCCAAATGCCACGCTCTGGAGAAATCCGGGATGGTATCATCGCAAGCATTTCAGGATCACAGATCCTGGTCAGTGTTGGAGCCAAGTCCGAGGGACTGATCGTCGGTAAAGAGTTCGAGGCGATCCCCGCAGAAGTACTTGAAACTTTTCAAGTTGGTAAAGCCATCCCCGTTTATGTGGTTAATCCACATGATCAGGAAGGAAATCTGGTTCTTTCGTTCGTTCGTGCAGTTGAAGAACAAAGCTGGATCGATGCCGAAGCCGCACTGGCTTCGGGTGAGAGTTTTGAATCGACTGTTGTTGGTTATAACAAAGGTGGGCTGCTGGTCCCGTTGTCTACAATTCGTGGTTTCATCCCCGCCTCCCAACTTAGCCTTAGCCGCAGGTTAACCCTGACCGGTGATACCCCTGAAGCCAAATATAAAGGCTTTGTTGGTGAATCTGTCAGTGTGTGTGTAATCGAAGTAGACCGTGAGCGCCATCGCCTGATCCTGAGCGAACGCGCTGCCAGCAGCGAAACACGAGACCAGATCCGCGATAAGGTCTTGGAAGATCTGACCGAAGGCGAAGTGCGCAAAGGTCGCGTCACCAGCCTCGCAGATTTTGGCGCTTTCGTCAACATCGGTGGTGCTGATGGATTGGTCCACATGTCCGAGATTTCATGGGACCGTGTGGTCAACCCCAATGAAGTGCTCAAGGTTGGCGAAGAAGTAAAGGTAAAGATCATCAGCATTGACCGCGATCGACGCCGCATTGGATTGTCCATTCGCCAGCTGCAGGGAGATCCCTGGTCAGACCAGGTCAAGAACCTTAAGGTCGGTCAGTTGGTTGAAGGCGAAATTACCCGCCTGACCAGTTTCGGCGCCTTTGCGCGTTTGAACGTCACCGGGGATCTGGAAGGTCTCATCCACATTTCTGAGCTGAGTGACCGCCGCGTAGATCACCCCAAAGAAGTTGTCAAAGTTGGCGATGTAGTCACTCTGCGCATTCTTAAAATCGAAGATGAGGACCACCGCATCGGTTTAAGCATGCGCCGCGTAGATTCACCCGCATATGCTGACTCCGATTGGAAATCCCTGGCAGCCGATTTTGATCTGACCCCCAGCACTGAGGGTGAGACTCTGGCTACCATTCTGGGTGAAGCAACTCCTGAGCCTGTTGAAGAAGTTGCGGAAGCAGCTGCAGAAACGGTTGAGGAAGCCAAGGAAGTGGTGGAAGAAGTCGTCGCCGAAGCTCCCGAAGCCGTCGCTGAGACCGTTGAAGAAGTCCAGGAAGTGGTGGAAGAAGTCGTCGCCGAAGCTCCCGAAGCCGTCGCTGAGACCGTTGAAGAAGTCCAGGAAGTGGTGGAAGAAACCATAGCCGAAGCTCCCGAAGCCGTCGCTGAGACCGTTGAGGAAGTCCAGGAAGTGGTGGAAGAAACGATAACCGAAGCTCCCGAAGCCGTCGCTGAGACTGTTGAGGAAGTCCAGGAAGTTGTGGAAGAAGTCGTCGTCGAAGCTCCCGAAGCCGTCGCTGAAACCGTTGAGGAAGTCCAGGAAGTTGTGGAAGAAGTCGTCGTCGAAGCTCCCGAAGCCGTTGAAGAAACTGTTGAAGAAGTCCAGGAAGCTGTCGAAGAGACAGTTGAAGCGGTCGAAACCGAAGTTGACGAAGAAGTTAAAGAAGACTAATTATTCAACAAATAGAAGCGCCGGCACAACAAACCGGCGCTTTTTGATGCCTATGCCATTTATCCTTGATGCACACCAGGACATTGCCTATAACATGACCGTGCTCGGTCGTGATTACAGTCTGCCAAATGCTCAGACCCGCTTGCGCGACCACGAAACCGGCAACGACGCCTATGGCGGTGGATCCCTGCTTGGCTTGCCTGAGTACAATGCGGCTCAGGTGGGGCTGGTTTTTGGGACGCTCTTTTCGGTGCCTGAGCGCCGCCGCAACCCCAACTTTATGGGTGAGGAATACTACAGCACACCGGCTGAAGCCCATCACATCTACTGGGATCAGTTAAACTTTTACCACAAGCTGGCAGAGACCCAGTCCGATGCCTTTCGGCTTGTGCTGAGCAAGCAGGACATCAGAAGCCATCTGAATCTTTGGCAATCCCAAACAAACGGTTTGAAGCCAGTCGGCATCGTCCCCTTGATGGAAGGCGCGGAAGGTATTGTCGATTTGGATGAACTCCCAGCCTGGTGGGATCGGGGTCTGCGCATCATCGGGTTAGCCTGGGCTGGCAATCGTTTTTGCGGTGGAACCAGGGAACCTGGCAAACTGACTGCTGAAGGCAGAGACCTTATCCACGCGATGGCTGAGGTCGGGTTTGTGCTCGATCTCTCCCATATGGATGAGCCAGCAGCGTTTGAATGTCTCGATATTTACCCCGGGCAGATAATCGTCAGCCATGCCAATGCCGCGAAATTGGTAAAGGGTTACAACTCGAACAGGCTCCTCAGCGATGAGGTGATCACCAAGCTGATAGCCCGCGATGGGCTGATTGGTGTTATGCCCATTAACGCATTTCTAAACGCCGACTGGAAGGAAGACGGCGGAAAGCCAGCCCTTTCGCTCCGCTTGATGGCGGAACAGATCGACTATATCTGCCAGATGGCAGGCAATGCGCGTCATGTCGGTATCGGAACCGACTTTGACGGCGGGTTTGGGGTTGAAAAAGTGCCGGCAGAGATCGACACCATCGCCGATATACCACGCCTGTTCCCCTTCCTTGAAGAATTAGGGTATGATTCTAAAGAGATTGACCGGATCGCATCGGGGAACTTCCTCGTTATGATCGAAACCACGCTGCCTGATTAAGGCAAAGGAACCTCTTTGAGCCAACCAGATGTTCTGTTAGACCCCAACAACCCCAAAAAGACCGTCAAAGCCGGAACTTTCCCAAAATTCCAGGTCAGGGCAGGGCTGACTGGTCTAATGTTGGGTTTTTTGATCCTTTTAATTGGATTGCGACCTGACCTTTTTGGCTTGGATCGAGGGCGGTATATTGGCTTCGTGCAGATCATCGTCATCTTAATTGGGATCGGGTTGATGACCCTTTCCGCGACCAGCCTGCTCATCGCGTTTTGGAATGGCCGACCCAAGTCTCTCAGAGCCGATTTCGGCACGCGCATCATTGCCACCGGTTATGTGATCTGTGCCTTCACCGCGCTCGCGGACGCCTTTGGCTTTGGCACCAACCCTCTCCCCTACGTTTTGCTCGGCACGCTGCAGTCGCGCGGCGTGATGATTGGCATTCTCGTTATCTGCTTGGGGTTGCTGTTACTGCTCAGACCAAAAAAATACCTTTCAAAAGAACAAAGCGTTCGCAAACACAGCAGATCCTGAACCCCATGCCCATTAATCTAAATCATAATCTTCATCAGGTGCAGCTAAATAACGGACTGCGGGTGATGCTCAAGGAAATTCACACCGCCCCGGTCACGAGCACCTGGATTTGGTATGGAAGTGGGGCAAGGAATGAACTCCCGGGCAAAACTGGTCTGAGTCACTGGGTGGAACATATGCAGTTCAAGGGTACCCGGAAGTTCACAGGCGAAGACATCGACAATCTGGTTTCGCGGGTCGGCGGTTACGCAAACGCCTTCACCAGCTCAGATTGGACGACTTATTTTGAAACGATGCCTTCAGCCCACCTGCACACCACGCTCGAGCTTGAAGCTGACCGCATGGTCAGCAGCCTTTTCGACCCTGTGGAAGTGGAGACCGAACGCACCGTTATCATCTCTGAGCGCGAAGGTTCCGAAAACTATCCTGAGTTTCGGCTGGATGAAGCTGTGCAACTGCGCTCCTTCCTGGCTCACCCCTACCGTAATGAAGTCCTTGGCTCCAAAGAGGATCTGCTCGGCATCACCAGGGACGACCTCTACCAGCATTACCGCAACTATTATCAACCCGCTAACGCGATTTTGTGCATTGCCGGTGATATTTCCCCTCAAGCTGTTTTGGACGATGTGGAAAATTTGTTTGGTGGAATTTCTTC
This sequence comes from Anaerolineaceae bacterium UBA6133, assembly GCA_002435825.1. Lineage (GTDB taxonomy): Bacteria > Chloroflexota > Anaerolineae > Anaerolineales > Anaerolineaceae > Mesolinea. Next base: position 15,481 of record DIVL01000054.1, on the reverse strand, counting down.
GGGTCCATTAACCATGAGTATTCCAACCCCTGAAAAAAAGCTTGACACCGGTGATCTGGTCGAAATGAAGGGGCCGGGCGAGGCACACTACCTTGAAATTTCCTGGCGCTGCCCTGCTGCCAGCGATCCGGACTTCTTTGCCTATGGAATCATCGAAAGCCTGCTGAGTGGACCCTCCTCCCTAAATATGTTTGGCAGCGGGGGCATCAGCAACCGGACCTCACGGCTTTATCAGGCACTGGTCGAAGAGGACTATGCGGCTTCCGTTTTTGGAGATCTCTCCGCCAACATCGACCCCGGTGTGTACAAAGTCTTCGCCACCATCCAGCCGGAAGGCGACCCATGGGCTGCGTTGAAGGTCATTGATGACCAGGTCCACCGCATAACCTCGCGGGAGTTAAGCGTCACGGAGATCGAACGTGCCATCAAGCAAGCCCGCGCGCTATTTGCGTACAGCAGTGACAACATTACCAACCAGGCCTTCTGGATGGGCTATGCCAGCTCTTTTGCCGATTATCAATGGGTCGCTGAATACCTTACCCGCCTTGGTTCAGTCACGCCCAGCCAGGTGCTCAGGATTGCCCAAAAGTATCTGCAGGCAGAACAGCGCGTGGTCGGAGTCTACCAGGCGACAAGAACGCAGGAGGGCTCATGAACAACGCGATGCCCGATTCCCGCTCCATCCTGCGTGAAACCTGGAGCAACGGAACGACCCTGCTCGCCTACCCCAATCTGACCAGCCCGGCAGTGTACTTCACGGGCTACATGCAGCCCGGCGCGATTGAGGATGCGGAAGAATTTCACGGTCTGGCATCCTTTACGACCGATATGCTGATGACCGGAACGAAGCGTTTGAACTTCCAGCGCCTGCACGACAAGATCGAAAGCATCGGAGCATCTTTATCGCTTGGTACGGGGCATCTCTCCACCACCTTTTTTGGTCAGTGCCTCAGGGAGGACCTTGAAACTGTCTGGAGTTTGCTGGTGGAGGTCATCCAACAGCCAGCTTTCGCGGAAAAACAATTCAAACGCGTTCGCAATCAAATCCTGACCGGCATCGCCATCCAAAACCAGGACACAGCTGCGATGGCATCGCAGGCATTTAACCTCGCCCTTTACGGATCTCACCCCTACGCCCACCCTGACATCGGCTACGCGCAAAGTGTGTCTGGCATCCGATTAGAACAGCTGCAATTCTTCCACGAAACTCATTACGGTCCAAACGGACTGGTATTGGCTGTCTGCGGTGGCATTGAGCCCGAAAATGCACGCGAAATTTGTTCAAGAACCATTGGCGTCTGGCAAAGCAACAACCAATGCTCCCCGAAAACGCTCCCCCCCTTCACGCCCCCCAAAAATTCCATCAGAAGCCACATCGCCCTTGAAAGTAAAAATCAGAGCGACCTGATCATGGGCGTTCCAGCCCCAAAGACCATCAGTCGTGATTACCAGGTTTGTACCATTGGCAATTCCATTCTCGGACGTTACGGTATGATGGGGCGCATCGGCAAAGCTGTACGAGAAAAAGCCGGTTTAGCTTACGAAGTTTCAAGCCACCTGGGAGCCGGGATCGGACCGACCGCCTGGAAAATTGCGGCTGGGGTCAATCCTGGCAATCTCGAAAAAGCTATTACGCTACTTAAGCAGGAACTTTTGCGATTTACCAGTGAACCGGTTACCCAGCAGGAACTGCAGGACGTCAAAACTCAGGCTCTCGGCAGGCTGCCTCTCTCAATCGAAACCAATGCTGGTATCGCCTCCATTTTGGTCAGCCTCGAACGTTACAATTATGGTTTGGATCACCTGCGTCAATTACCCGCAATCATCGAAAGCATTACCGCGGATGAAATCCTGGCAGCCGCACAGCGTTACTGGGACCTGGACAAGTTAGTCATCACCTCAGCTGGAAAGGCAATCAAATGATCAAATGCGGTATTGACCTCCTGCGAACCTCACGCCTGGCTGATGTAAATCCCGCCATCAGGGCGCGTTTTATCCAACGTGTCTACACCGAAGCGGAAATCGCCCAGGCTCAGGGCTATAACGACACACTTTCGGGAATTTTCGCTGCCAAAGAGGCTGTATCCAAAGCGCTTGGCACCGGGATCGGAAGGGTTGCCTGGCAGGATATCGAAATTCTGCACGCCCCCAGCGGCGAGCCCGCGGTTTTGCTGCATGGGGTCGCCCTGGAAGTCGCCCAAGCAAAAGGGTTGGATGAGTGGGCGGTTTCTATCACACACGAAGGCGGGATGGCTGCAGCAGTCGCTGTGGCAAAAAGTGCGCGGGACAAATGAAGCTGCTTTGCCTGAGCGATGTAGAGGTGCCTGCCGTTTACAGTTCCCGCATTCGGGAGCGATTTCCCGGATTGGATGCGGTTATCAGTTGCGGTGATCTACCCTGGTACTACCTTGAATACGTGGTGAGTATGCTCGATTTACCCCTCTATTACGTCCAGGGCAATCATGTCTTTGATGTGGAGGACAGTGAAGGAGAAGTGCGTCATCAACCGCAAGGTGCCATCAATCTGCACCGTCAGGTCATCTACGATCCTCAGTTAGATCTGATCCTGGCTGGCATCGAGGGCAGCTTACTCTATAACAGGCGCGCCTATCAGTACACGCAACGGCAGATGTGGCAGATGGTTTTTGGACTGGTGCCCCAGTTACTGTTCAACAAAATGCGCTATGGGCGCTACCTGGACATATTTGTCACCCATGCGGCTCCAACAGGAATCCACGACGAGGATGATCCAGCCCACAGGGGAGTAGACGCTTTCCGCTGGCTAATCGAGAATTTCAGCCCGAAATTGCACCTGCACGGGCATATCCACCTTTACAATCCCCTCAAAGCGCGTGAAACCATGCACGGAGTCACCCGCGTTATCAATTGCTACGGTTACCGCAAAATCATCTTGGAATCTGCTCAATCAAGCGATAGGGCATAAAGCGGTACCAGCATCTCATCAGGATGCAGACCGCCATGCCGCCCCTGCATTACATTGGTTTTGTTCACCCACCAGAGATAGGTATTTCCATGAGGTATGGCAACCAGGTCGCCGATGCGATTTGCTATGTCACCGTTGGGAGTTCCACAGCCTAAAAGCCCTGAATCCAATACCTGTTGGCGTGTGAGAAAACTGAATTCACCTGGCCAGGCATGCTCAAAGTACTGCCTCACGGCATCCTCCTGCCCCGGCTTTAGGTAGAGGTAAGGCAATCTGCCTTCGCAGGTAGGCTGCATTACCAACATATTTACCAGCTCTGGGTGCGAGGTCAACTCGTATGAAGGATTGTAGGGCGTCTCAACCGAGCCGTGATCCGCTGTCAGCAGGAAAAGTGTATCTTCGCGTGCCCGGGGTTCGAGTTTGTTCAGGAGAATGCGTTCAAAGGCATCGCTAAAACTTTCAAATTGCTCAGTCACGCGCTCGTTGTAAGTGCCGTAACGATGCATGAGGCTGTCCACATGGCTCCAGTAGGCATACACGAACTTGCGATTATTTGGGCGGGAATTTAGCAGGTCGCGCAGGTTCGCCAAAAAATCACTTTCCGCGGTGTAGCCATGCAGCTGAGTACCCACATGATGCATTTTTGAAAGTCCCGAATTTGCGATACTGGCGGGGACAAATGCATGACTCTCTATGCCCCTGGCTGTGTACCGCTCTCCTACTGGGGGTATCCCAAGAAAACTCACCGGGTCAAAACCTGCCCTTGCCAACCCACCGACATCACCCCAAAAGGTGATCGGCGAGTGCACAATGGTATTGATGACCATGCTGAGGGATTTGACCCACATCTCATAGCCTATGATGCCGTGTTCCAGGGGGGTACTGCCAGTCCAGATGCTTGTCAGAGCCGTGGAAGTTGTGCTGGGGGAGATACTGGTGATGGGAAACAGTTTTCCATTGGAAAGATTGCGCTTCCAGAAGCCTGCATGACCTTGCTCCATCAAGCGGGTCAACTGGTTATACCCAAGCGCGTCCACCAGGAGCAGCACGACCCGCTTGTATTTTGGCGCAAACTGACCCAGGATCACATCCGAGAATACAGGCGCAGAGAATTCCGGTCCGCCAAGCCACCGGCTGATACTGGGGGTCAGGTTTGCCAGTCCAAACCCATCATAGTTGGGCAGTAGGATATCCGGTGAGCCTTCAAGACCAGGTAAACTTTGACGTTCCTGCAATAGGTTCAGATGTGAATCAATGATCGGCATTTTTCTCTCTACTCCTTCAAACCAAGGCAAGCCTTCACAGCCAGCCAGAATAAGTTTTCGCGGATCTCGGTTCTATTGTCCCAACCGCGGTGGTCCCAGCCATCAGCCTGAACCAGGTCCCCTCCATAGAAAACGGCACCAAATTCGACTCCATAAAACTCAGCCACTGCTGCCAGGGCAGAAGCTTCCATCTCCACGCAATCACACCCAGCCTGCTTATAGCGGGCTACGCGCGCCTTGGTTTCACGATAAAAGGCATCCGTTGTCCAGGTTTTGGTCAGGAGATATTCCCACCCCTCCTCCTTAACCACGTTTTCGATCCTCTGCACGATCTTCGAACTCAAAGGAACCTCAAATGCGGGCGGTAAGTAGTGGTAAGAAGTGCCTTCATCCCGCACAGCTGCGGTTGGGATCAACAAATGACCGACAGCCAATTCCGGGTTCAACACCCCGCATCCCCCGCAGGCAATAAACTTTTTCCCGCCCATGATGATGGCTTTCTCCATGAATCCCACAGCCAGCGGCGCGCCTACCATCGCCTGGAAGAAGCCCAATCGTTTGCCCTCATAGGTTATTTCATAGTATGGAACTGGCCCCACCTCGGACTTGCCGACATAAACTGTTTTGGCGGAATACTGTTCTGCGACTTTTTCGACCACTTCCTTGAAAAAGCACATCACCACCAACTCCGGGAAATCAGGCGGAGTTTCAGTCATAAACGGTCGGATGATCGCTTCCCTATCGGGGTCAAAATCTATGACCGGATACAGTTTGTCGTCATTCATCTCTCGTCCACTCGATATCCTCATTCGCGAAACGCTTGTGCATGACCTCCATTGCCTGAGGATTATTGTCCACCAGGATAAAGCGTCGCCCAAGTTTGAGGCATGCCGCGCCAGTTGTGCCGCTGCCGGCAAAGAAATCCAAAACCAGGTCGCCCGGGTTCGAGGAGGCGCAAATGATGCGCTCAAGCACGCCCAGGGGCTTCTGGGTAGGATAACCGGTCTTTTCCCTGCTGTTTGTCCCTACGATTGTATGCCACCAGGTGTCCGTGGGGAGTTTTCCCTTCTTTGCCTTCTCTTCGCCTACCAAACCTGGAGCCATGTAAGGGATGCGGTCGATATCTTGCTGGTTGAAGGTGTAGTTTTGGGCGTCTTTTACGTAATAAAAGATGTTGTCATGCTTGGCAGGCCAGCGATCCTTTGCCCGCCCGCCGAAATCATAAGCCCAAATGATCTCGTTCAGAAAGTTCTCCCGCCCAAAGATCTCATCCAGCAGGATCTTGCAGTAGTGCGCCTCGCGGAAGTCGATATGGAAATACAAACTGCCGGACGGCTTGAGCACGCGGTAGGCTTCCAGGAGCCTGGGTTCGAGAAAGACTCGGTAATCCTTGAAACTGTCACGGTAATCGCGGGTGGCAATGACCTCGGTGGTATAGCTTTGGTCTCCAAAACCAATCCGATCGCCCGAGTCAGAGCGGGTTGTTTTGAGCTGCCTGCGTGATTGCATCTTGCCGGTGTTGAAAGGCGGATCGATATAGATCAGATCAACCGTGCTTTCAGGCAGGCTCTGCAAGAATGGCAGGTTGTCACCGAAATGGATTTGATTTTGCATTCGCAAATTGTAGCACGCCTGAATCAAAAAAGCTGTCCGCGTGAACAGCTTTTTTGACACTATTTAATGATTAGGATAACTGGGATGTGCAGTGTGGGCAGCGGGTCGCTTCGAGCGGGATCTCAGTCTTGCAGAAGGGGCAAGCCTTGATAGTAGGAGCTACAGCAGGTGCCTCAGCTGGTTTGCGAACTTTGTTGATGGCTTTGACAAGCAGGAAAATGACAAAGGCAATGATCAGGAAGTTAACAATAGTCATCAAGAAGTTGCCGTAAGCAAAGACCACGGCGCCGGCTTCTCTTGCGGCAGCCAGCGTGGTGCCAGTAGGAATGGTTACAGCCGCTTTGTTCAGCTGGATGAATAGGTCTGCAAAATTAACCCTTCCTAAAAGCATGCCAATGATCGGCATGATCAGGTCCGCGACCAGCGAATTTACAATGGCACCAAAAGCGGCACCGATAATAACGCCAATCGCCAGATCGAGCGCATTGCCTCTTGTGATAAATTCTTTAAATTCCGTTGTAAATTTTTTCATTCTTACCTCGCTTTCATAACCGATTATAACTAGAACAAACCTGAGTGACTAAGGAAAAAATAGACTTCGCAAGCATTCACTAACTTCTTCCTTTTCAGCGGCGTCGTATGTTGTATAATTCATTCAGTAAGTTCTGAATATACCTGTTATGAAAGGATAAAAATGGACGAAAACCTCGAGAACGCAGCCCAGGAGTTCGAACGCGATCTGAATGACGCTGCTGAAAATGCATGGAAACCAGTGGAAGATTCTGCCGAGCAGGTGCAAGCCCACATCGAAGAAGCCGGCGAAACAGCTCATGAGCAGGTTACTGAAGCAGCTGAAACCGTGGAGGGCGGATGGAGCGAGGTGAAGGATGATTTTCACGAGGCTTCTGCCGAAACATGGAGCGCGCCTGAGACCCCTGAAACCCCTGTTCCTCCTCAACCAGAAGCGGACCGCTGGGGCGCAGTCGTGAACGAAGCTGCCGACGATCCCGGTCGCTGGAACGATAATCTCTACACCCCCGGAGTTGAAGAACCGGCCGTAGAAGCCCCGAAAGTGGTCGATTACGTAGCCACACCGCCCGCGCAGCCTGAGAAGAAAGATAAATTCCCCGTCTGGGCAATTGTCTTGATTGTTCTACTCGTGCTCTGTATCTGCATATTCTGCCCGATCATCATTCTCGGCGGCAGTATTTTTGCAATCTTCCGGGACACTGTTAGCATCCTGCCCACATTGTTCATCTAAGTTCATACCCGATCAAAAACCCAAAGGCCGGATTGCGTTCCTGCCCCGCGTCTTTGTGCGGGGTTCAATCCGGCTTTTTCCTTTTTTCAGCAAATATATACAACTAGAAGGTTGGATCAAATTATTGATACAGCAACTCCGCAGGTCGGGTTGCGTTCCTGCCCGCGTCGTTTTTGCGGGGTTCAAGCCGGCTTTACTGATTGAAACCTGAGCACCAGGTGGTATTCCGTGTTAAAATAAAAGATTGCGAAAGCAGAGAGAACATGGAAGAATTTAACAAAGATTTACCCGTAATGATCGTCGGACTGGGCAACCCAGGGCCAGCCTATCGCCATACCCGGCACAACTTTGGCTTCCTTGCTCTCGATGAACTTTCCGACGAACTCAACATCCAGGTTAAACGATTGAAGTTCAAAGCGATGCTTGGTGAGGGCAGATTCGGCGACAGAAGAGTCATTCTCGTCAAACCAATGACCTTTATGAACGAGTCTGGTCGGGCGGTGGCTCCCTTGCTGCGCTTTTTTAAGCTGCCCCATTCCAACCTGCTGGTAATCCATGATGACCTTGACCTTCCCCTCGGCACTTTGCGCCTGCGCCCCAGCGGCGGCACTTCCGGTCAGCGGGGCATGGCATCCATCATCGCCCAGCTTGGTACGCAGGAGTTTCCGCGTATGCGCCTGGGAATCGGGCGACCGCCTGGTCAAATGGACCCGGTGGACTATGTGCTCAAAGATTTTCTACCTTCCGAACATGAGCTTGTAAAAATTGTCCTGCAAACCGCGGTAGAAGCCAGCCAGACTTTCATCAATGAAGGTCTTACAACGACTATGAACAAATACAATGGGGAAGTCAGCTAATCATCCTCTGCTTGCACCCTTAGCCAGTCTGAATGCCTATCAGGATCTGCTGATCAGGCTGCAGGAAGGTGATTTCACCGGCAGCAGCCTGCGCGGTTTGGGACTGCCGCGTGCGGTCCGCCTGGCGGTTCTGGCTGCCTTGCATCACGACCTCGAAAAGCCCATCCTTCTGCTCACAAATCGGGCGGATCGGGCGCTTTCACTTTTCGACGAACTTGGTTTTTGGCTGCCAGAAGGCACAAACCTATACTTCGCCGAGCCTAACCCTTCCTTTTACGAGGATCTGCCGTGGTCCGAAGGCACCCGCCATGACCGTCTGCGCGTGCTGACAGAGTTTGGCAGCTACTGGCTGCCGGGCAGTGTCGCCCCAACTACACCCTCGGTCGTGATCGCCCCTATACGCGCGGCTATGACCCGCACAATACCCCGCCGTGACTTCCTGCGCAATACCCTGCGCATCCGCCTGGCAGATCAACGCGACCTGGTCGAAACCAGTGCCAGCCTGGTGAAGCTCGGCTATGAATACAGCAACATCGTTGTGCGGCCTGGGCAGTTCTCCCGACGTGGCGGAATTGTTGACGCTTGGTCGCATTCCAGCCCCTGGCCAGTGCGAATCGAATTCTTCGGTCAGGAAATCGATACCCTGCGCCTGTTCGATCCTACCACTCAACGCACCACCGGGAAACTCGATCACGCAATGCTTTTCCCGGCCTCTGAAGCGCTTGCGTTGAACCTGGCAGAAAATGGCGAGCTTCCTTACCAGCCGACTGAGTTGGAAATCCCTGATCTTTACCGCTTTCCTTCCAGCCTGGTCGACTTTCTGCCCAAAGATGCCCTGGTACTCCTGGACGGACAGGAATTCATTGAAGCCGCTGCCAATGACATCGAAGAAGAGTCAAGTGAACGCAGAGCTTTCAAAATTGCCGATCACTCGCTTGATCAGAACGCCCCAATTCCTTACCTGACCTGGTCTGAATTGGCTGACAGCCTCAGCCAGCATCAAATGCTTGAGCTGGGTCACACCAACGCTGAGGGTGGATCGTCACTTTCAGCCAGTTTCGGGTCAGGTCCGCGCTTTGCCGGACGGCTCAAGGAATTTCAGTACCACATTGATACCCTTAGCAATGAAAACCTGCCTTGGACGGTTGTTTCGCGCCAGGCTGCCCGTCTCAAGCAGCTTTGGTCTGAAACACATCCTGATTGTAGCGCCGAAGAAACCCAGCAGCATTTCATCGAGGGGTCCATTTCCGGTGGTTGGGTCCTGAAGCAAGGCGAAAAGCAGCAGCATCTGCTTTCCGATAGCGAGATCTTCGGGTGGAGCCGCCCACAGCCCCGCCGGCGACCAATGCTTATCACCGAAGCCCCGGAAACGATATACGCGGATCTCAAACCAGGCGACTGGGTCGTCCATGTGGACCACGGCATTGGGCAGTTTATTGGATTGCATTCTCCCAAAATCGACGGTATCCAACGCGAATATCTTTCCATCGCTTATAAAGACAATGATGTCCTCTACGTCCCCATCCACCAGGCTGATCGAATAACACGTTACATTGGTCCGGAAAGTGGTCCTCACTCTTTAAGCCGCCTGGGAGGTGCTGAATGGGACCTGACAAAGAGCCGCGTTCGCCACGCTGTGGTGGAAGTGGCGCAAGACCTGCTGGAGCTCTATGCCAAACGCCAAACCGCTGAAGGTTTCGCTTTCAGCCCGGACAGCGACTGGCAAAAAGAACTGGAAGCTTCCTTTCCTTACATCGAAACGCCAGATCAGCTGCTTGCCATCCAGCGAGTCAAAGCCGACATGGAATCAAAACGCCCGATGGACAGGCTGCTCTGCGGTGATGTAGGCTACGGCAAGACCGAAGTCGCCTTGCGTGCGGCTTTCAAAGCGGTAACAGACGGCAAGCAAGTGGCCGTTTTGGTACCCACGACCGTTCTGGCGCAGCAGCATTATGAAACCTTCCGCCAGCGCCTTTCCGTCTTCCCGGTAACCGTTGAAATGCTTTCACGTTTCCGTTCAAACAAAGCCCAGGACGAGATCATCCGCCTGACAGCGGAAAAACAGGTGGATATCCTGATTGGCACGCATCGCATTCTCTCCGCGGACGTCAAATTTAATGATCTCGGGTTGGTCATCATTGACGAAGAGCAGCGGTTTGGAGTGACCCACAAGGAGCATCTTAAGAAATTACGTTCCGAGGTAGACGTACTCACCCTTACAGCTACCCCGATCCCGCGTACACTCTACATGGCACTCAGCGGGGTTCGGGATATCTCCAACATCAATTCCCCTCCCGAAGAACGTCTGCCGATCATTACACATGTTGGTCAGTATGATCAGAAACTGGTGCGGGAAGCGATTGTGCGCGAATTGGATCGCGGCGGACAGGTGTTTTTTGTCCACAACCGCATTCAGTCCATTCCCGCAGTCTACAACCACCTATCCACCCTCATTCCTGAAGCCCGCATCGGCATCGGGCACGGTAGGTTACCTGAGGAGCAACTGGCTGAGGTAATGCATCAATTCACTGCCGGGCAAATTGACGTGCTGCTGTGTACTTCGATCATCGAATCCGGGCTCGACATCCCCAACGCCAACACGCTGATTGTTGACCGGGCTGACACTTTTGGTCTTGCGCAGCTCTATCAACTGCGCGGTCGGGTCGGGCGCGGCGCGCAGCGGGCCTTTGCCTATCTTTTCCGCGACAAACGCCGCTCGCCTACACCGGAAGGCGAAGAACGCCTGGAAGCCCTGGCAGATAATTCCCAGCTCGGCGCGGGCTATGCCATCGCCATGCGCGACCTGGAAATGCGCGGCGCGGGAGATCTGCTGGGCACGCGCCAATCGGGTTACATTGCTGCTGTTGGTTTCTACCTTTATACCAAGCTGCTCGGCCAAGCCGTCAAGGCTATGCGCAGTGATTCTGGCTTGCCAGTTGAAACAGGGGTCGAAGCTCCCAGCCTAAGTATCAACGTCGAACTGCCCCTTTCGAATGAGATCCCAGCCGGCTACATTCCCGATCAGGAACTGCGCCTCAAGCTCTACCGTCGAATTGCCTCTTTGCGCAGTGAAGCTGAAATCGCTCAGACCGAAATTGAGTTTGCCGACCGCTTCGGTCCGATCCCCCAAGGAGTGCAGGATCTTTTGTTTCAGATGAAAGTCAAGTTGCGCGGAGAGGCTGCTGGCATCGAATCCATCAGCATCAACAATAACCAGATCTTGCTTTCATACTCTGCTCTGCCGAATGGCATCAAGGACCGCGGGCTGCCTGAAATAGACCCCACTGTCAGGGTTGGAAAGAATGGCTATTGGGTAAACATTACCAATTTGAGCAGTGATCAATGGAAAGCCCGCCTGTTAAGTGTTTTACAGAAGATTCCGCAGCAGGGACTTACTCTGGAGTAGATTGATGCCCGGCTCGACGTTTTTCAGGCATGTGATACATTTAAGCTCTGATGAATAAGCAACGAAAAACGTTGATTTTGTTGAGTATTGCACTGGTGCTGAGCGGGCTTGGCTTGCTCTTTACCCACCTCTGGCACCCATACCAACTGAAAGTGGATGGGCAGACTTTGCGCGTGCGAACCGTAGCTTTCAGCCTGCGCGGACTACTCCGACAGCTTAATTATGAACTCCAATCGGGTGATCGCGCTTCGATCAACCCCGACAACTTTACCCTTAGCTTGCCCAGCCGCCTGAGTCTTCAACGGGCTCGCCTGGTGGAAATTCATACCGACGGTGAGAGTCTCCTGCATCAAAGCTCCGGGCTCCTGCCCGCCAACCTGCTCCAGGAAGCCGGGTTTCTGCTTTTTCCCGAAGATTTGCTGATGCAGGAGGGTCAAATTATCAACCCTTACGAGCCATTAGACCCTGGCGCAGAAGCGAGTCTGCAGTTTATTCCCGCAAAGCAAGTCACCCTGCAAATTGATGGTCAGACCCGGACACTCTTCACCCAAAAAGCCACTCTGGCTGAAGCGCTCGCCGAAGCTGGCATTCATTTACAGTCTGAGGACCGCCTCTCTGCCCCAGGAGACACCCTCCTCCAATCCGAAAACACCTTCACTTTAGCCAGGGCGAAAAGCCTGGCTATCAGCATCGGCGATCAGACCATCAGCGGCATGTCTGCTGCGCCAACAGTAGGCGAAGCACTGGCAGAACTGGGTCTTGCCCCCCAAAACCTTGACCGCTCCATCCCGCCCGAGGACCAACCCCTGCCAGAAAACAGACAGATCAGCCTCATCCAGGGCGCGGAAAGTATCACCTTGGTCAAGGATGAAACCGCCTTCAATTACACCTACCAACTTGACCCCGAAGCCGAGTTGGACACCACCTCTGTGATCACCCCCGGGCAGCTTGGCTTGATAGTCTTGCGCCAGCGCAGCCGCATCGAAGACGGCGTGATCGTCCACACCATAGATGAGGGTTCCTGGAAGGCTTCCGATCCATCGGATGCCGTTTTGGGCGCTGGAACCATGGTAGTGGTAAAAACCGAAGTGGTAGACGGGCAGACGCTTGAATACTGGCGCAAGATAAGCGTATATGCCACCTCTTATCATCCTTCAGAGTTCAGCTATGGCGCACTGACGCGCTCTGGCCTCCCTCTAGCCAAGGGAATTGTGGCAGTAGCAGCATCATGGTACAACGGGCTGGAGATGCAGCCAGTTTACGTTCCGGGCTACGGGCACGGCATTATCGCCGATTCGGGCTACGGAATCCCAGGCAGATATTGGATTGACCTGGGGTATGATGACGAAAACTACGTCACCTGGCACGATTGGACCGTGATCTACTTCCTTACCCCCGTGCCGGCAACTGTTCAAGCGATACTGCCATGAGCCTTGAATTTCTGAACATCCAACCCCTGCTGAAGCGCTACCACATCCAGCCCAAGAAATCTCTCGGGCAAAATTTCCTGGTGGAGCCAGCCGGACTTATGAAAGTGGTCAATGCCGCGGAGCTTACAGGTAACGAAGAAGTGCTCGAGATCGGCGCAGGGTTGGGCAGCCTGACCTACCTGCTGGCGCAGACATGCGCGCGCGTCACCACGGTTGAGATCGACAGCCACATGCTCGAGCCGCTTGCGGAAGCTCTCAAGCCTTTTTCCAATGTTCAAATTGTGCCTGGCGATATCCTTAAACTCAACCATTCGGAACTCGTGAGGCAGGAAAATTACGTGGTGGTGGCAAATATCCCCTACTACATCACTTCCGCCATCATCCGCCATTTGCTCGAAGCCGATCTCAAACCCTCGCGCGTGATCTTAACGATCCAAAAAGAGGTTGCGCAGCGCGTCTTGGCGCGCGATGGCAAAATGAGTTTGCTTTCACTTTCGGTATTTGTTTTCGGTGAGCCGGAGATCGCCGGCACTATCCCAGCTGGAAGTTTCTTCCCCGCGCCAGATGTAGACTCGGCGGTGCTGCGTATCCGCCTCCATTCCGAGCCGCTCATTCCCCCATCGCAGCTGGATTTATTCTTCAAACTGGCGCATGCGGGTTTTGGGCAGAAGCGCAAAACACTGCGCAATTCGCTCTCGGCTGGCTTGAGCCTGCCTGCCAGTGAGGTTGAAGCCAGGCTGCTCAATGCAAACGTTGAGCCTTCACGCCGTGCGGAAACCCTCAGCATTGCCGAGTGGGCAAGGTTGATTACCAAATTCGATTAAGGTCCGCCTATTGTGATTACTTCGTGCCGGTCTTCTTCGATTTTCCGTGAGATTTGATCATCAACACGGTGCCAATCACACCAGCCAAGCCCGCCAAAATTACCAGTGGACGCTCAATCACCCACAATAATCCTTGCAAGCCGCCTCTGCCAGCTGAGACGAGAGCAGTCCTGGGCAAATCAACTTCAGCCTGCCAGTCAAAAGTCACCAGGCGCGGTAAGAATCCCTGTTTCACGCAACCCTCAAGGCTGAAAACATAGATCGGCTTGCCGCTGCGGCGTGCCAGGCGCAGATCGGTCGCGAACTCATCCCAATTCAAATAAGGCACATTCTCAAGTGCCCCGGCCTGAACGCCCCCACCTGTGTTGCCGATTCCAATTGCCTGGGCTTTTTGGGCGTAACTCCACAACACTGAGTGTCCATGCGGTCTGAAAAAGCTCGAATACAGCATCAACACTTCCCTGTCCACCGCAATTTCCACCAGCCCTGTCACACGCTGCAAAACAGTTGAACCCGCCTCACGGTCATCCACGATCAATGGGAAGTGATAGCTCTCTACCAGGTACCCATCCGCATGGATCTGCGCAACCAGGGCTTCGTAAGCATTTTTCGCGGAACGATAAGCTTTGGTATCTCTCAGGCGTTTGAGCGCTTTTTGGATCACAGCTCCACGCTCATCGGTGAAATTTTTCATTTCATTGATATCCGACTCGATGTCCAGCCCGACTGCAACCCACTCCAACTTGTTTTCCTCGCTCCAAGCCTTGAATGCCTGGTAGCGCGCGGTGGCCTCGGCATGATTCCCGAGGTTAAACCAGTAACCCTGCTCCTCCGGCAGCAGCAGCCAGGCAGTTAGCGGAATGCCCATGCGGTTAAGTTTTTGCACCACGCTGGCACGTTCCGGAGAAAAGTCCAGAATGCCCAGCGAGATACCGGCATTGAGAGTCTTCAGGTCATCAAAAACAAAGCGGTCCTCAAAGAGTTTCTTCAACTCCGCAGCCCGCAATTCACAAAAGAAGGTTAGTTGTGTTTTCATAATGTGGTAAATCTAGCTATTTAGAAGTTCATCAAATAACTTGCGGTACTTTTCGTCTTCAGAAGTTAGGATCGGTTTTTTGGCAGGAATGCCAACTGCGCGCGGGAATTCCCTGGGGGTATGACGGAGTTTGTCGATAAGTACCAGGTTGCCTTCCCCTTCAATGCCGTCGAAATTCAAGCGCCGCAGGTCGGAAATCTCTCCGCCACAAAGATCAATGACCTTTCCGGCTTCCAGAATTTCCATCGGACCACGGGTTCCTTTTTGCATCAAAGCTCTGCCACCGACCTTGACCAAAGGCAAAAGATATTCCGCCAGCGTGGGGGCTGGTGCAACCGCGCGCGCGACTGCGATGTCGTATGCCTCGCGGTGTTCAGGCATACGTCCAACTTCTTCAGCGCGTTTTGATATCACAGTAACGTCCGTTAACCCCAGTTCTTCTACAATGTGGCGGATGAAGTTGGACTTCTTGTCGACCGATTCCACCAGGGTTAAGCGCAGGTCAGGAATAACAAACTTGATCGGTAATCCCGGAAATCCCGCCCCACTGCCAACGTCGATCAGGCTCTCAGGCCAGTCCTCAAAACCCATGAAACAAGTCAGGGAATCAAAGAAATGTTTCACCTGGATTCCCCGGGCATCCTTGATAGATGTCAGGTTTACTTTTTCATTCCATTCCTGCAATTCTTCCTGCAGGACCTGAAACTGGAACCGCTGCAGGTCAGACAAGTCAATGCCGAGATGTTTATATACTAAATCAATCCAATTGTGCATATCTTAATTATACACGGGCACAAATTCCTTGTGCATAAGTGACCTCCAGCAATTCTCAGTATGGAAAAAA
>DIVL01000028.1 GCA_002435825.1 Anaerolineaceae bacterium UBA6133 | reverse complement strand
AGGGCGAGATTGAGGGCACTCTGAATTATGCGCTTGACGAGCAGGTCGTGCCCTCAATCCGCCAGAAACAGCAATCTCCGTGGCAAAGCTCGTTTATTGCAAATGATTGATAGTGTAATGGCGGATTGGAAGCACATCAAGATCACTGCATAAGGATGTATCTTGTGCTTCCAATCTCGCCCTACGATTCCAATGCAATAGGCATGCAAATTACGCAATAAAAATGATCAGACTCGTGAGTTGAAAAAGTCTAAACATCCTCGATTACCCACGAGCATTGGATCTCACCCTACAAATACCCTTGTGCAGAGGTGTTGGCCGTTTGCAGCCAGAGCAAAAGCGCTGTCAGACCAAGCCCGTCCTGCATCTCGCCCCGCGCGATGATAGCTTCCACCTCATCTTTGGAAAACCAGCCGACTTCGCTGATCTCATTCGGATCAAAACTCCCGGTCTGTTCACCAGCCCGGCAAAATACCACCTGGAATAGCTTGTTGCTGCTCCCCTGCTGTGGAAAATAGGTGTAGACCAGGCGGTGGTCAAAAGACTCAAATCCGGTTTCCTCCCTCACCTCGCGTCGGGCAGATGCCAGGGCATCCTCGCCTTTTTCCACGCCCCCCGCTGGCACCGACCAGGCACAGGTCATGCTGGTGTAACGCGGCACACGGCAAAGCACCACCTGCCCCAGTTCGTTCTCCACCACCACCCCCACTGCCGGATGTGGATACTCCACGTAGTGAAACCGTTCAATAATGCAGCCATTCGGTTGACGCACCCGGTCGAGATACAGCCGTAAATACTCGCTCTCGAAGATCGTTTCGCGACTCAGGCGCTCTGGTAACTGATTTCCAGCACTCATTTTGTATATTCTTCGCCCAACGCTGCCTGAGGACTACCGCTTCTGGCCTACCGCCACTGAGACAAATCCAATCAACATCCCAAAAACCGGCACCAAGAGCACCAGCTGCGGTAGTTTGTCCTGGAGGACTTGATAAACAAAAAACACCAGGGCTAAGAACGAGAAAACAATCAGGATAATCCCCATCACCTTTAGATTGCCTGGAGAGGATCGCCCTGGAAGCACCGGCAATTCTGTCAGCCCTGGTTCTGCAACAGCAAAAACAGGCACTTCGGGAACAGGCGGTTCGCTTGCGGGCTCCGCGGGGTGTTCGGCTGGGGCAGGTTCAGAATTCTCTTCCTGCTGCTGGGCAAGCTCATCCATGAGAACTTGCTCGATCCTTGGGGTCAACAGATGCCCACACCAGGGGCACTCAATAGTCGCAGGGGGCAACTCCGCGGTGCACGCGGGGCATTGGACATTAGTTTCTTCGCTCATCATAAGCTCCTTTGTCTGCCCTGGTCTGTAATGCAAGCCAGTGCAGGCGTTGAAAAAATGATCATCCGAAAATTGATACCAACATAGCGATTATAGCATTGCTTGCCTACGGTATAATTCGGCTCAGCAAATCAAAAGGAAAACCCATGAGCATAAGCAAAATCAGTCCTGAACTTTTTCACAAGCTGGTCGGTTTGGCGGCACTTGAACTCACCTATGCGGAAGGCGCATACCTTCTGACCGAAATGAACCACCAGCTCAGCTCCGTCAATGCCCTCCTGCAGGTGCCACTCGAAGAGGACATCCAGCCAACCCTGCACGGCATCGAGTGCCAGGGCGCGGGTCCGCGCGCGGATGTTTGGCAGCCCTTCCCCACACCCAGCGAGATCTTAGCTGGCGCTCCGGAAGTCGAAGATGGCATGTTCGCCGTCCCGGACGTGAAAGGAGCGAAATGAGCCTGAACCAGTTTTCCGCTTTACACGTCGCTTCCCGCGTGCGCGCCGGCGAGCTGAGCGCTCGCGAAGTTCTCGAATCTTCTCTATCGCAGATCCATGCTGTCGACGGTCTGCCGGGCAGCCTGGACCAAAAACCACTTGAACCCGCTGAAGAGCAAAAAGTGCATGCCTTCATCCGCCTGACCGAAGACCTCGCCCGCCAGCAGGCGGAAGAAGTCGACCGCAAGGTTGCTGACGGTGAAGACCCCGGCATCCTGGCAGGCGTGCCCGTCTCCATCAAGGACATCTTCACCCTGCAGGGCATTGAAACCACGGCTGCCTCGCGCATTCTCTATAACTTCAAACCGCCCTACACCGCCACGCCCGTCAAGAAGCTGATCGAAGCAGGCGCGCTCATCCTGGGCAAAGCCAATCTTGACGAGTTCACTTTCGGCTCCTCCAGCGAATCCAGTGCTTTTAAACCCGCGCCCAACAATCCCTGGAACCCTTCCCGCGTGCCTGGCGGCTCCTCGGGCGGCTCCGCTGCCAGCGTTGCTGCCGAAGAGGTGGCGCTTTCGCTCGGCACCGACACCGGCGGTTCCATCCGCCAGCCGGCTGCCTTCTGCGGCGTGGTCGGGCTCAAACCGACCTACGGGCGCGTTTCGCGCTACGGTCTGATGGCATTCTCGTCCTCCCTGGACTGCCCGGGTCCGATCGCCCGGAACGTGAGCGATGCCGCCTTGATGCTGCAAATCATAGCGGGAAATGACCCAAAAGACAGCACTTCTTCAGTTGTTCCGGCTGCCAACTACCTGGAAGCCCTGAAGGAAGGGATTAAAGGCTTGCGGATTGGGCTTTCGCCCGATTATACGCATCTCTTCTACCCAGACTTTGAAACCGGCGAGCTTGCCATGGAAGCGATCCAAAAAGAGATCAGCGATGCTGTGCTGTATGCCGCATCGGTTATGGCGGACCTCGGCGCTGAGATCGTCGAGAACGTGCCCCTGCCCAATGCCAAATACAGCATCCCAACCTACTTTGTCGTTTCAAGAGTTGAGGCTGCCTCCAACCTGCACCGTTTCGATGGTGTGAAATATGGCTACCGCACCCCCCTTGAGGTGGAAGACCTGCAGGACCTCATCCGCCGTACGCGCGCGGAGGGTTTTGGCTCTGAAGCCAAGCTGCGCATTCTGATGGGCATGTACCTTTCCTCGGAAGGCTTTGCCGCGAACTACTACCAACGGGCTCTCAAAGTGCGCGCCATGATCCGGCGCGATTTTGAGCGCGCTTTCGACCCCCACGGCGAGCACCACCTGGACGTGATCCTCACCCCCACCACCGCCACCACCGCTTTCAAACGCAACGACGTCTTCGGCAATACTGTGCGCATGCAGTACTCGGATCAGATGACCGTTTCCGCCAACCATGCCGGTCTGCCGGCTGTGAGCGTGCCTGGCGGATTGGATGCCGACCACCTGCCGATCGGGATCCAGTTCATCGGTCCGGACTTCCGCGAAGATATGATCCTGCGGGCCGGCTATGCCTATGAGCAGGCAACCCTCGATGAAGCCTGGCGTGCGGTGCGCCCGGCAGTCCTGCGCCAGGAGGTGGCAAAATGAAAGATTACGAAGTCGTCATCGGGCTAGAAACCCACATCCAGCTCAACACCCAGACTAAAATTTTTTGCTCCTGCAAGGCTGACTCGTGGGAAGCCGCGCCAAACACAAATATCTGCCCGGTCTGCTCCGGCATGCCAGGCGTGCTTCCAGTTTTGAACAGCGAAGCGGTTCACAAAGGCGCGCTGCTGGCAGCCGCGATGCATGCGGAAGTCAATCCGGTTTCGTACTTTGACCGCAAGAACTACTTCTACCCCGATCTGCCCAAGGGCTACCAGATCACCCAGTTCGATGAGCCCATCGGCAAGGGCGGCTACCTTGATCTGCACATGCCCGACGGCGCCACCCGCCGCGTGCGCATTCACAAGCTGCATCTCGAAGAAGATGCCGGTAAAACCAAGCTCGATCACGGCATGCGCCTGGTGGACTTCAACCGCTGCGGTGTGCCTCTGGTGGAGATGGTTACTGAGCCCGACCTGCGGTCTGGCGAAGAGGCAGCCCAGTATCTGATCCAGTTGCGCCAGCTTTTGCGCTGGATTGGCGTTTCGGAAGCCGACATGGAACGCGGTCACCTGCGCTGCGACGCCAATGTCTCGATCCGCGAACGCGGCAGCCAGATCTTGAACACCAAAACCGAAATCAAGAACATCAACTCCATCGATGCCGTCCGCCAGGCGATCATCGAAGAAACCAAACGCCAGATCGAACTCGTGGAGTCTGGCGGAAAAGTGGTCAGCTATACCCTCGACTGGGACGCGGACACGGGCAAGCTGAGCAAGATGCGCTCCAAGGAGACCGAGGCGGACTACCGCTACTTCCGCGAGCCGGATTTGCTGCCGGTCGTCCTGACGGAGGAAGAGATCGCGCGCGTCAAGGCAGAGCTGCCTGAACTCCCGCTGGAAAGAAAAGCGCGCTTTCAAACAGAGTATGGGCTTTCGGCTTACGATGCCGAGATCCTGACCTCGGAACGCGGACTGTCGGACTATTTTGAAGCCGCGGTTGACAGCTTTGGCGGAGAGGCGAAAACCGTCTCCAACTGGATGATGAACGACCTCTCGCGCCTGATGAATGACCTGGGCAAGAATGCTTCTGAGTTGGTGCTCACCCCTGCCTTCCTGGCGCAGATCATCCACATGGTGGAAGATGGCAAGATCAACGCCGCTACCGGCAAGAGCCTGCTGCGCAAGGTGGAGGAAAGCGGTCGCGAGCCAGCACAGATCGTGGAAGCCGAAGGATTGGCCGTGATCGGCGACAGCGACGCTCTGAGGGAGCAGATCCAGTCAGTGCTGGCTGCCTCGACGGCGGAGGTGGAGAGCTTCAGAGCCGGTAAGGAGAGCCTTTTGGGTTGGTTCGTGGGGCAGGTGATGCGCGCCACTGGCGGTAAAGCCGATCCGAAGCGCACGCGCGAGATTTTGCTGGAGTTACTCAGGCAGAAATAAGCCGAATATTGACAGGCAAGGCGAATCGGCTAAAATAGAGGCTACGCGGGCGTCGCCAAGTGGTAAGGCATTAGCCTTCCAAGCTAACATTCGTCGGTTCGAATCCGATCGCCCGCTTTTTTGGTTAATTCCGTCAGGAAATAACCTCGGAGTAGGGGCAGGCCTCGTGCCTGCCCGGTAAAAACCGCGAGTAACCACGGCTCTCAAGGGAGTGGTGCCCAAGGGCTTACCCCTACCGACGGAGACCTTGCGCTCAACCCCCTCGCGCTGCAAGTGCCCGCAACAAAGTGGAGGGTATCAGGACACCAGTGAGAACAAATATAGGGTCGAATACCCCCAGGAGGTACAAATGATCAATTTCACGCTTTTTGATTGGAATTTCAATTAAATGACATGGAATAGACTAAAATAAACCACAACATAAAATGAACTGTTGCTTTTTCAGGCAGGGTGGCAAAACCAACAAGCAAATGGTTTTATTTATGTTTCGATGTGAGTTTGGTTTTATGACGTGACCGGGTCTAAAAACAGGAGATGCTTCTATGAACACCAAGAATCCAGTGCTAACCGTCCTAATAATTGCAGTTTTGCTTTTTCTCAACCTGGGCTTGAGCAGTGCAAGTGCCAGCCCGACCATTGCTCAAACGCAAAGCACAATCCTTTATGTCAAGCCGGGGGAGGAGGGAGACTGCTCCAGCTGGGAGACCGCCTGTGATCTGCAAGATGCCTTGGCTCTGGCTGAAGCAGGGGACCAGGTGTGGGTCGCAGCAGGCATCTACAAACCCACCACTGGCACCGATCGCACCGCTACTTTCTTATTAGGATCAGGCGTGGCCATTTATGGCGGTTTTGCTGGAACGGAAACCAGCCTCGCCGAGCGCGACTGGGAAACCAACCTCACCACCCTGAGCGGGGATATCGGCACTGAAGAAAGTAACGCAGACAACAGCTTCCACGTGGTCACCGGCAGCGGTTTGAGCGACACTACGATCCTGGACGGCTTCACCATCACTGCCGCCAATGCCAATGGCGGGTATGCTGTTCAAAAAGTAGGCGGCGGGATGAAGCTTCTGAGCAGCAGTCCAACGCTGAAGAATGTTATCATTTCTGGCAACCTGGCGGCTTACGGCGGCGGAATATATAACGACAACGGCAGCCCCACTCTGACGAATGTCGATTTTTCCAACAACATCGTCACTAACCGTGGTGGTGGGATGTACAATCTCTATAGCAGCAATCCTATCCTGACGAATGTGACTTTTTCCAGTAATACAGCAACTGGTGGTGGTGGCGGGATGTACAACTACACAAGCTGCAGCCCTGCCCTGACCAATGTCACCTTTTCCGGTAACTCGGCAACTGGTAGTGGTGGTGGGATGCTCAACTACGACCACAGCAGCCCTACGCTTAATAACGTGACCTTTTCTGATAATACTGCCACTTCGTCGGGCGGTGGAATTGCTAATTCTTCAAACTGCAATTCAAACCTGACCAACGTGATCTTTTCCGGTAATAGCGCGGATGATGCTGGAGGTGGGATGCATAACTGGAGAAGTTCACCCACAATTACCAATACAACCTTTTCTCATAACACGGGCTACAATGGCGGTGGGATGAGTAACAGTGAAAGCAGCTCCACTTTGACCAATGTGACCTTTTCTGGCAATACTGCCACAGTGTCGGGCGGTGGGATGAGCAACTATTACTTCAGCGGCATAATGACCAACGTCACCTTTTATGGTAACACCGCTTCTCCTTCCGGCGGTGGTGCAATGAAAAGCGAAAGAAGCAGCCCCCAGTGACCAATTCGATCTTTTGGGGAAACACGCCTGACCAATTAAGTTTTATTGTCTATTCCTTCCCTACAATAACTTATAGCATCATTCAGGGCGAGCCCGTGTGGGAAGGCGATGGCAACCTCAATACTGACCCGCTCTTAGAAGACCTGGCGGAAAATGGCGGCTTTACTCAAACTCATGCCCTTGGCGATCTAAGCCCGGCAATCGACGCTGGCAGCCCAACCCTTTGCCCTGCCATCGACCAGCGCGGATTTCATCGCCCGATTGACGGGGACGAAAATACATCAGCGACCTGCGATATGGGTGCCTATGAATATGACTCATACCCAGAAGTTTTTACACTGACAGTGGACATAGAGGGCAGCGATTCGGTTGCTATAGATCCTAATCAAACCGAATACCAATTTGGAGAAATTGTCAGCCTGACTGCCTTAGCCGATCCTGGCTGGAGCTTTTCAGGCTGGAGCGGGGATGCTACAGGCACTACTAATCCACTAACTATCAGTATCCTGGACGATACCAGTATCACTGCGAACTTCATACAAAATGAGTACACGCTCAACGTTTCGGTTGATCCGGTTGATTCTGGTTCGGTTTTGGTTGATCCACAACAAGCTACCTATCATTATGGGGATACTGTAATGCTGACAGCCAGCCCAAATACCGGCTGGGCGTTGACAGAATGGAGTGGAGATGCAACAGGCATCGAAAATCCACTGGAAGTTACAATTACGGGCAACACCAACATTACCGCTAATTTTACAGATGAATATTCGCTCGTTGTGACTGTTGATCCGACGAATTCAGGCACTGTAACAGTAGACCCTGAGCAGACTGTTTACCACTACGGGGATGAGGTTACTCTCACCGCAATTGCTGAGACTGGCTGGACTTTCTCTGGCTGGGGTGGAGATGCGACAGGAACAGAGAGCCCGCTGACTTTGACCATCGAAGGTAACACGAGTATCACTGCGAATTTCACACAGATCGAATACTCACTGACAGTAACTGTCGGTCCTGTTGATTCTGGTTCGGTTTTGGTTGATCCCATAAAGGATTTTTATCATTATGGGGACCAGGTAACCTTGATACCCACTGCCGTCCCGGATTGGGAATTTACAAATTGGAGTGGTGACGCAAATAGCACCGATAATCCCTTAATTATCACAATATTGGGAGATACAAATGTTACTGCGAACTTTGAGCAAGTTATCTTTAAGATATATTTGCCGCTTATCGAGAGATAGCTGAAAAGTTTTTATTTGTAGGGGCAGGCCTCGTTGCCTGCTCGGTCAAGACCGCGGTTAACCACGGGGGTTACCCCTACCATAGAAACATAATAGGCCATTATGGATTACGTTTTCAGGCGAGGGAACGTGTGTGCGCTCGCCTGCTTTTTTATTTTCGTAGGCCGGATTGCGGGGTTCAATCCGGCTTTGGGCTGTCCGAGAAAACTACTTCATATTTAATACGCAGATAATAGTTGCCTCAAACACCCACAATGGGAACGCCTGTCCGTTCAACCGCTTTCTTTACTTGATTTGTAGGTTTTCCGGGCAGGGTCGACGGCGTGTAAAGCCTCCCCTTGCGGGATGCCTCGACCTAATCACAACGAGGAACAGGCAGGCCAGTTCCCTACGACGATCTTAGGTAAGTAAAGGCCGTGCCTGCCCGGGTCAGAACGGGGTTTTGTGTAGGTCGGAACGAGACTGCCTCAAAGCGTTATTTCCATACAAGCCTTGCGCAGGCTCGCTCCGACATCCACATCGTTGGCGGAGTGGCGAACCCCGCGAACAGAATCGCGGGGCAGGAACGCGCCATTCCGCCCTTGTATATTAAAACTCAGAAAGGCGTGATAATTGAATAACATCGATCAGGAAGGTGAGGGTGAATCCGGTCTCGCCCTATGGACAAGATCCAGTTACGTAGATATGATCCCCTCACCTTTTTTTCACAAAGATCGGACGGTATCTAAAGCCTCTCTAAGATATGAAATGGACGAGATGAGCCTGCATTCACAAGGATGATCCAATGAATGCGCCTGACCGATGCTAAACATAGTTTACAGAAAAGAGGTACAGAATGTCAAATATTTTAGGTATCGACGTCTCCAAGGATAAACTTGATTTGGTACTACTCCATGAAGAGGGAAAGTTCCATAAGGTTATTAGCAACGATCCAGCTGGTTTCAAAACGCTGGATAAATGGTTGATCTGCCGACGTATCGACCGGGTACACGTTTGCCTGGAAGCCACCGGACAATATGGGGACGAGGTCAGTGAGTATCTTTACGCACAAGGCCATGACGTCAGTGTGGTCAATCCGACTCGCATCAAACGCTATGGGGAAAGCAAGCTACACCGCAATAAGACCGATAAGGCGGATGCTGACCTGATTGCCGAGTTTTGTTTGAAGGAGAAACCTGCTCTGTGGGAGCCTCTCAGCCCCGATTTGAAGCATCTAAGGGCACTCGTGAGGCGTTTGATTGATTTACAGGCTAATTACCGACAGGAAGAAAACCGCTTGTCGAGTGGGGAGAAGGATGCCTGGGTTATCCAGGATCTATCCGTCCACGTAGAGTACTTGAAAGCACGCATCCAAGCCACTGAAGCAGAGATCCAGAACTTCACCAACCAGACACCTGACCTGAAGGCAAAGCAGGAGCTTTTGGTTTCCATTCCTGGAGTTGGCAATAAAACCTCTGCCAGATTATTGGGTGAAATTGGGGAGATCAGCCGCTTTGAAAATGCGCCACAATTAGCTGCTTATGCCGGTCTCAATCCGAAGGGCTTTAGTTCAGGCTCATCCGTGCACAAGAAAACTCGTATCTCCAAACAAGGCCGCAGCGAATTGCGTGCCTGTCTGTATATGCCAGCCATCGTGGCGATGATACACAATCCCGTGGTCCGGGCTTTGAAGGAACGCTTGGAAAAGAAACAGCTGCCCACCATGGCGATTATCGCGGCTTGCATGCGAAAGTTGCTGCACATTGTTTATGGCGTTTTGAAGTCTCAGATGCCTTTTGATCCTGATTATGACCGCCAATTCAATTATTCAGCTTGACTTTCAAGACGGTATCTACATGCTAATCAAAGCTATAACCTCATATCCTTGATGCTATAATTCCATTGAGCAAATTTATGCCAATCTAGCCTGCAGCTAGTTTCCTACCCGCCCGTTTTCGTTGAAAGGGGTTTTATGGCTTACTACTTAGATTTATTCTCTCCTCTGACCTATAAGGCTTTCTTAAATTCCTCAAGAGACATCACGGGTTTTAGACCCAAACAGAAAAACGCTGCCAGCAAACTCAAGCCCGGCGACATTTTGATCTGTTATCTAACAAAAGTATCCAGGTAGGTTGGTGCATTGCAAATCACTAGTGAAATGTTTGAAGACTCAACCCCACGCTTTGTCTCTAATGAGGATCCTTTTGTTGTTAGGTTCAAAGTAAAACCCCTTGTTGTCTTAGATCCAGAATTCGGGATTCCGATAAGAGAAGATTTAGTCTGGAACAACCTGTCTTTTACTGCTAACCTGCCCAAAGAAGGTTCACAATGGACCGGTCCACTTCGTAGTAGTCTAAAACTGATTGATAATAGCGACGGAGATTACTTATTTAAGTTGTTAAAAAATCAATCTCAAAATCCTGAAGAATATCATCTTGATAATGAGCTTTATGAAAAACATCTTACCCGCACCACTACAATTCACCAGATAGATGTTCCTGTGTCAATACCAGAAGATAATGATAACCATTCAGGTGAGGTGATCGAAGAGAAAGAGGTCAGGGAATCTGTAAAAATTCAAACCCTTCTCGCATTAATCGGGGAAAAAATGGGGTTCAAGATTTGGTTACCCAGGAATGACCGTAATCTGGTCCTGCAAGAATGGAAACCAGAGGGAGATGTCCTGCTCAACACCCTGCCCTTGAATTACGATGTAGTGACAATAAAAACCATCGAACAAATAGATGTCTTATGGCTTAGAAGAAGGTCCATTGTCAGGGCTTTTGAAATTGAGCACACCACTTCTATCTATTCGGGAATTCTCCGAATGGCAGACCTGTTGGCTCTACAACCTAACATGGATATTAAACTCCACATTGTCGCACCAGAAGAACGCAAGGAAAAAGTATTTTCTGAAATCCAAAGACCAGTTTTCTCTCTTCTCGAAAAAGGAGCGCTGTCCCAGTACTGCACATATCTTTCTTATGACAGTGTCCGGGAATTATCCAAAGAGAAGCATTTAGGCAATCTTTCTCACACTGTCCTTGAAGATTATGAGGAATTTGTGGATTAACTTTAGAGAGGATATATTAGTATGGGCGTTGATAAATCTTCACGAGGAAATGCTAGTCAGTTTTTTGTTGCAGGTGAATTGTGCCGAAGAGGTTACTCGGCTGTTGTGACATTGGGTAATACACCAAATACAGACATCCTTTGTTCGAATAATGATGGCACTAAATTTGTACATATTCAAGTAAAGACTTATGTTCCAGGCATTCGAACCTGTAGCGTAGGTAAAAAAGCAGAGAAATATTTTGGGGAGAACTTCTTCTGGGTTCTTGGTGGAATTCCACTTCCCTACACTGGTAAAAGTTTCGAATACTACATCATTCCCAATCGTGCGATGGCCGAAAATGTCACCCAGAAGCATAGAGATTGGCTAAAGAGGCCGGGGAGAAATGGCAAACCCCATAATGATAATAGTGTTCGTGGGTTATTGTTACCTCCCCGCAAATCTCCCTATTATTGGGATATTTCTGCATATTTCAATCGGTGGGATCTTATTGAAGAAAAACTGAAATAGTTTTTATTGATGATTGGAACAGGATATTATGCCTCATTACCAGCCTATTCTAAATGCCTTGATGCAATATAAAGCCGTCTTTGATCAGGAAGAATTAACCCCTGCGAAAACCCCTGAAGCAGTTCAACTCATCCACGATAACAGTTTTGCTTTTATCTCTGCCTGCTGCCTGGATAGAGGCACAAAAGCAGAGATCATCTGGACTATTCCTTATTGGCTCTATCAACAGGTGGGCCACTACAATCCTTCGCGTTTCTACACATTAAGCCCGGATAAAATAGCATCTCTATTCGACGAATTACCTCAGAAGCCTCGCTATACCAACGCGGCTCCCCGTACATTTCAAGAAATATGCAAGATCGTTGTAGAGAAGTTCGAAGGTAATGCTGAAAACATCTGGAAAAACCGCCGTGCTACTGATGTAAAGCGAACATTGTTATCTGTGTTTGGCGTCGGAAGCGGCATTGCCAATATGAGCCTTGTTTTAATTGAAGGCCTTTATCATCTCACATTCTCAGATCTTGATTATGCAAACGTGGATATCAAACCCGATGTCCACACCATGCGTGTTCTTTACCGTCTCGGCGTTTCTCCTGCCATCAATGAAACGGAAGCAATAATCGCCGCCCGACAACTCAGCCCTGCATATCCTGGTGCGATCGATGGCCCTCTTTGGTCAATTGGAAGGAATTGGTGCCACCCAACCAATCCTGAATGTACCTCATGTCCTTTGAATACCTGTTGTGAAAGGGTGGGTTTATGAAACGGATAGTATTGATTTCTTGTGTCAAAACCAAATTAGATCACCTTGCAAAAGCGGAAGATCTATACATCAGTGATTTATTCGTGAAAAACCTTGCTTATGCCAGGAAGCTAAAACCCGATTACATATTCATTCTCTCTGCAAAATATGGGTTATTGAAGCTTAATGACAGAATTGCCCCTTATGAAAAAACTTTGAATCAGATGCCAGTTCAAGAAAGGCGAGCCTGGGCTTCTGGAGTGATTTCTGAGCTTCGCAAATATGCTGATCTCAAGCAAGATGAATTCATCATTCTTGCTGGCAATAAATATCGGGAATTTCTACTTCCATATATGCGTAATTACAAAATACCGTTTGAAGGTCTGTCATTCGGGAACCAGTTAAAGGCACTGAAAAAGGTTCTTGGTTCTTAGGACCTTAAATCTCTTAACACCTTATAGCCTTTTACATCAGCGGTTTACAAACCTGAAGATTGAAATAGTGAGTTTTTCTCCACTCACGCTTGCATAGACTGGCAAGCCCGACATAATCGCTTTCATGGGTTTGATTGATTTCTTGTGATTTGTATATCATTTTTAGGTCGAATTGATACACAATTATTTTTGTGTATCAATCCTGGATTACAAAATAACGGTTAGGCCGCCTTATCTCTCAAACATCTTCAGATTGCCTTGAAAATCTTGCCGTAAGGAGCAGTAGAGGCGACGCAGTGTGAAACCTCCCCTTGTGGGATGCGTCAACCAAGAAGTTGTGGAAAAGGCAGTCCTTTTCCCTATGGCAACCGTGGATAAAATTAGCCTCGTAGGGTCGACGGCCTGCCTCGACCAAAATGGGTAACCACGGGGGGGTACCTCTACCTTGACCAGTTTTCTTTTAGAGCGTTCTACGCCTTGTCTTTCTCTAACAGCTTCCGGATGGCGCGGAAGACCTTGCCGTTCAGGAACAGGGCGATGGCTTCGGGGACTCGCATCGGTGAGCCACCGACAGCATATGAGCGCAAGGGGGCATTCAGAATCGAAGCCTGCACGATGCGGTCATTGACTTCCTGGTATTCCCCCTCTTCTGACGCCCGCTTGCGGCCAGCCCTGCCAAGGACCGCCGCGAGCAGCTTACCCCTGACGCGATTGCGCGCATCCCAGAGCGAGGAGTTGAGGTCATACACCCTGGGCTCCCCCTGCGGGTCAAGCGGCAGCGGACTGCCGTAAATGGCTTCAAAAGCCGCAGCCGAAGTGTTTAGAGCGCCAGTGTTATAAGCGTAATAGCCAGGCGCAGAATGGGTGTAATCCGGCACGCTCACGCCAGGCTGGTCGCTCTCCAGCACCACCCTCGCCTCAAGCGGGGTGTCAGCGGCGGATGTGCCCACCATTAGGCGGTATTCGCCCGCCTCGCAGTGCCAGGTGTGAACAAGCGTATTCCAAACCGCGAAGTCGGCATGCTGCAGCCTGAAGAGGACCGTCTGGCTCTCGCCAGGCGCGAGCTCCACTTTCGCAAAAGCTTTCAATTCTTTTTGGGGACGGAAAATGGCGGACGCGGGCGGCGAGACGTATAACTGCAGGACTTCTTTGCCCGCCCGTGAGCCGGTGTTGCTGACCCTCACGCTTACTTCCAGCGTTTCGCCGGGCTCCAGGCTAGTTTGGCTGGTTTCAAGGTTGTCAATACTGAAGCTGGTATAAGACAAGCCAAATCCAAACGGAAAACTAACCGGTTTGGCAAAGGTCTGGTAGAAGCGATAGCCGACAAAGACGCTCTCGCGATACTGGGTGTTGAAGCGCTTGCCAAACTGAGCAAATGCCGGCGTGTCTTCCAATGCCAGCGGCCAGGTTTCTGCCAGCTTGCCGCAGGGGTTGGCGCGCCCCAGCAGTAGGTCGAGCGCGGCTGCGCCCACCATCTGCCCACCAAGCCCCATCAGCAGCACGGCTTTGACTTTGCCGAGCCAGGGTAAACGCACCGGCGAGCCGGCATGCAGCACCACGACCACATTCGGGTTTTCGGAGGCGATCCGCTCGATCAGGGCGTTTTGTGCCGCGGAAAGTTCGAGGTGCAGGCGGTCGTAGCTTTCGGCTTCTTCAACATCGCGCAAGCCGGCAAAGAACAGTACGGCGTCCTTCCCCTGGCAGAGATCCAGCGCTTCCTGTTCAAGCTGCGCGTTGTCCTTCCCGCTCAATTCGTAGCCTTGGGCATAAGACCAATCCTGCTGCTCTTCGCGCAGGGCATCCATTAAAGACACCATCCGGCGTGGGTTCACACGGCTGCTGCCCGCGCCCTGGTAGTGCGGCTTTTCGGCCATCGCGCCAATCACCGCCACGTTTATTCCCGACTGAAGCGGCAGAAGATCCTGTTCGTTTTTCAACAGAACCGCTGATTCGAGCGCGACTTTCCTGGCGACAGCCTCAAAATCTGCTGCCTGCCAGGTTCTGGCAGGTTCGCGCACTTGACGCACTTTCTCTATCAATTCCAGCAGTTTGCCAACCGCCCGGTTCAGGTCGCTCTTAGCAATCCTCCCTGACTTCACTCCCTCGAGGATGCGATCCACGCCATACTGACCAACCGGGGGCATTTCCAGGTCCGTGCCGGCGGGGATGGCGCTGGCGCGGTCGTTCATGCCGCCCCAATCAGTCATGAATAAGCCTTCAAAACCCCACTCCTCCCGCGCGATACTGGTCAAAAGGATTTCATACTCGCTGGTGTAGGTGCCATTAAGTTTGTTGTAGGAACTCATCACGGTCCAGGGCTGAGCCTTGCGGATGACGATCTCAAAAGGCTTCAGGTAGATCTCGCGCAGGGCGCACTCATCGACAACCGAGCTGTTGATCATCCGGCAGAATTCCTGGTTGTTGGCGGCGAAATGTTTCAGGCTGACTGCCGTGCCCTGGTTCTGGACGCCGCTGATATAAGCGCTTGCCAGCTCGCCTGCCACCAGGGGGTCTTCCGAAAAGTACTCAAAGTTGCGCCCGTTGAGGGGATGGCGCTTGATGTTCACGCCCGGTGCCAGCAAGACGTCCACCTCAGCGGCTTTGGCTTCCGCGCCAAGCGCCTGACCAAGCGCAAACACCAGCTCCCGATCAAACGAACAGGCCACCGCCGACAGGCTGGGGTAGCTGGTGGCGGGATAGCTCCCCTCCAGAGCGGCTTGACCCGCCTTTGGAACCGTTTTTCGCAAGCC
The DNA here is from genome assembly GCA_002435825.1 of Anaerolineaceae bacterium UBA6133. Classification (GTDB taxonomy): domain Bacteria; phylum Chloroflexota; class Anaerolineae; order Anaerolineales; family Anaerolineaceae; genus Mesolinea. Next base: position 56,542 of record DIVL01000028.1, on the reverse strand, counting down.
GTGGGGGCCGTCGTGCAGCGTCAGCGCTGGAATGCCCAGCCTCGGGATGGCACGCGTGTGCCAAAAATCCCCTCCGCCTGAGATCAACCAGGCTTTCTCTTCGAGTGTCAGTTGTTCAAGGATCTGAGTGGTGTTTTGGGTGTGTTTAGGCAAGGTAATATGCTCCTTCAAACAGGTGTGGGAATTCGGGGGAAAGTTGACCCTGGGATCAAATCACTCCGGTCAGGAGCAGGATCGCCAGGACGATGATGAGGACGCCGATCAGCAGCAAGATGTAAAAATTGAGCGAAGCGGTTTTATCGACGGTGCCGAGGTTACTCGAGACGTCCTCTTTGGCTTGCGCTTTGAAATCGACCGTACTGAGGATCATATCCAGTTTTTGATAGAGCTCCGTCAGCTCGGGTGAAAGCGGTCGGGCTTTTTCAACCTGCGCGCCCAGAGCCTTTGCCATCGGAGTTAACTGCTCTCCAAAGGTCTTGATCTCGCTGGTCTTGGTTTTGATCTGCTTTTCGAGGGCTTCAAGTTGGTCGTCCAGGGGAAGCAGCTCACTTTTCAGGTCACCTTCCAAAGCCTGGATCTGACCCTGCAGTTCATTTAACTGAGTGCTCAGTGCCAATGCCTGGTTTTGCAGAGCGGGAAGCTGCGCTGCCAGTTCCGGCTCGGCGTTAGTGGCATCCAGCAGAGAAGTGGTCAGGCTGCTCAGGCGGCTGTTCAGTTCAACGAGCCGCTCCACTTTGTCGGGGTCGTCCGAGCGCTCCATTTCGATGATGCGTCCGCGGGTGTCTTTCACGTCGCGCTGGAAGCGGCTCTTTTCCTGCGCGGCTGCATCCAGATCTGCTTCGAGTACCCGCACGCGATTTTTCGCTTCGCTCAGGTCGCGGTCCACGCCGGCTTGTTGGTTTTTCAAGGCCTCAATCTGCTGATAAAAACGCTCCACCACGTCCTTACGCTGCTCAGCCAGCTCCACTTTCTTCTCTTCGAGCGAACGGCGATGATCCGTCGCGCCGTCGATCTGCCCCTGGACCGTCAGCAGCTGATTGTATGCGCCCTCGTAAGCTGGGTCGCTGACCCTGGCTGCCCAGGCTTTCTCGCCAAGTTCGTCCAGCAGATCGCTTTTATCGCGTTCAAGCCCTTTCAGTTCGCCCTTGAGGCGCACGCCCTGAACTTTGAGGCGGGCGGCGGCGCTGCCGGCAGCAAACCAGGTGCTCAGCTTGCCAACGCGCCAAAGGTAAATCACCAATCCCAGGTAAGCCAGCAGGAGCAAAATGCCCATCACGATCGACACCCACCGTCCGCTCGAATTGGCTTGTGTGGTGGTTTGGCTGCAGGCGGTCAAACCTACAGGCATCAAAGTTAGAAGCACCAAAGCTGGGAGATTAACACGTTTTTTTAGGCCGCTCTTTTTCATAGCTCCTCCTGAATGAAAGCAATATTGAATGATAGAAGTATACCTTATGGACCGTCCGCCGAAGCCCAAACTACTGCCAAATTTGGGCATTAATATCGAAATACTTGCAATAGCAGCGCGTTTTCGAATTGCAAAAACGACTCTCACCGGCTATAATGTATGTATGCAGGAGTTAGCCTGATACGATGATCAGTACTATACTTGTGTTGTGGACAGAAGCACACGCCGGAGTTTTACGGCGCGTGTTTTTATTTAAAAATAACTGAAACGGAGCAGCAAAAATATGATGGACAGCGGTTTGATCGGTAAAGTCGAAAAAGCAAAACGTTACGCAGAAGAAAAAGATCGCATCACTATCAACACATTTGAAGCCAAATTCCGTGGGGAAAACAACGACCATATCGTTACTTATGACCATGGCAAGTGGAATTGCACTTGCAATTACTTCCAAGGGCGCGGCGTGTGCGCGCACACCATGGGAATGGAAATAGTCCTCGAGGGGATGGTTGAGCCATCCGAACAATTAGTTTGATTTCCTCCTTGGAGGATAAAGAGCCTTCGGGCTCTTTTTTAACCGCTCTGCAAATTCAGAAAGGAAAACTTCATGAATGTTCGCTTTGAAACCAAAAAAGCCTTCAAGATTGCCGGTTTGGTGACTGTTCACTCCCAGAATGATGATTTTCCCGGACTTTGGGAAAAACTTTTTGAACAGGTACCCTACGAGAAGCTGGCAGCGCTTGGCAGTGGCGATGCCTTTGGCACTTGCTTCAACTACAGCTCAGATCCTCACAAATTCAGTTACATAGCCGGTTATGACGTTCGCTTACCCGAAAAAGCCCGCGCTTTGGGGTTGGAGGTGGTGGAAGTGCCGGAGGCTGAATACGCCATCGTCGAGCTGACCGGACATGTTCCTGAGAACATCCACCAGGGCTGGGAATTCGCGATGAGGGAGTACTTTCCTTCTAATGGTCTCGTGCATGCTGGTACTCCAGACCACGAATACTATCTCATAGGCGACATGAGTGCCCCTGATTATAAGATGGAGCTCTGGGTACCATTCGTCAGGATCTAACTTTTTTTATCTTGCCCTACCCCACTCTGTAGCCTGGCACGGCATTTGGGGTTTATCAGAGGGTGAATATTATTGGAGTCTTATATGGATGTTATTAATCAAGCCGAATTAGCTGTCAATCTGTTTTTGCAGTCTCTCGGTCCTGCGCTGCAGAGCATCATGGGCGTTATCACGATACTTGGAGATCAAATCTTCTACATCCTTTTCATGCCCACCATTTACTGGTGCGTGGATGCCTGGGCTGGTTTGCGCATTGGGGTGATGCTGCTCGCCAGTGCCTCATTCAATGGCTTTTTCAAAGTGCTGCTGAAGGGACCCCGCCCCTATTGGATCAGCGACAAGATCGTCCCGGGAGTGCACGAGTCTTCTTTTGGCATCCCTTCCGGACACGCCATGAATTCCACATCTGTCTGGGGTCAGAGCGCGCTCGAGACCAAGAACCGCAAAGCAATTTGGGCGGCGAGCGTGATGGTGCTGCTAATCGCCGTTTCGCGCCTGGTTTTGGGGGTGCACTTTCTGAGCGATGTGCTGCTGGGGCTGCTGTTGGGGCTCTTGCTGCTGTTGGCATTCAACAAACTGCAAAAACCGCTCGGGGCATGGCTGAATAAGCAGAGCCTGAAAAACCAACTCTTGCTGGCGTTTTTCAGCTCGCTGTTCATTATCGGGCTCTCGGCGATGGTTATCGCGCTTTCAAGTGACTGGCAGATGCCGGCGGATTGGGCTGCACGCGCCGGAGAAGTAGACCCGCTTTCGCTCGAGGGTGCCCTTACAAATGGCGGGCTGTGGTTTGGCATGCTGGGTGGATTTGCCTGGCTGAGGGCGCGCCGGGGTGTGATCCAGAGCAATTTCGGCACATGGCAGCGCATTGCCCGCTACCTGGTTGGCATTGCCGGCGTGATCGCCTTATACGTGGGGCTGGGCTCGCTCTTTCCGGATGACCCAGGGCTGATCAGCGCGGTTTTGCGCTATTTTCGCTATTTTTTGATTGGGATTTGGATTGCCTGCCTAAGCCCGTTGCTCTTTGAGAAAATGAAAATCGGGAAGATTGAACTCGAAACCCAGAGGTAGGGTTAGCTGGCGTCACTGAGCCTGAACCAACCTAATCCTTGTTGTAGCCAACCCACCGGGTAGCATTTTAATGGTGGTGGTCATGATGTTGAGATCGCCACGTCGCTTCGCTCCTCGCGATGACGAATATGCCGAATTCAAAGAATTAATCCGCCATACGACAGACAATCACAGCAAGTAGTTGTAGGGTGGATTGGCGTCACCGAGCCTGAACCAACCTAATCCTTGCTTTAGCCAACCCACCGGGTAGCATTTTTATGGTGGTGGTCATGATGTTGAGATCGCCACGTCGCTTCGCTCCTCGCGATGACGAATATGCCGAATTCAAAGAATTAATCCGTCATACGATAGACAATTACAGTAAGTAGATGTAGCCTGAAACAACTTAATCCTTGCTTTAGCCAACCCACCGGGTAGCATTTTTATGGTGGGGGTCATGATGTTGAGATCGCCACGTCGCTTCGCTCCTCGCGATGACGAATTTGCCGAAGTGGAAGAATTAATCCGTCATACGATAGATAATTACAGCAAGTAGATGTGGCCTGAACCAATCTACTCCTTGCTTTAGCCAACCCACCGGGTAGCATTTTTATGGTTGGGGTCATGATGTTGAGATCGCCACGCCGCTTCGCTCCTCGCGATGACGAATTTGCCGAATTCAAAGAATTAATCCGCCATACGACAGACAATCACAGCAAGTAGTTGTAGGGTGGATTGGCGTCACCGAGCCTGAACCAACCTAATCCGTGTTGTAGCCAACCCACCGGGCAATGGTCCTGAGCAATCTTATTGGTGGGTTGGCTTTCTGTGATCACCCGAACCTCAACGTTGTTTTAGCCAACCCACCGGGTAGCATTTTTATGGTTGGGGTCATGATGTTGAGATCGCCACGCCGCTTCGCTCCTCGCGATGACAAAAGTTGTAGGGGGGTCATGGCGTTGAGATCGCCACGTCGCTTCGCTCCTCGCGATGACAAAAAGCCAACTCACCCTACTGTTCTTTGGGAATCAAAAATGCCGTGTAATCACGGCATTTTTTGTGGCGGAGAGAGTGGGGTTCGAACCCACGATGGGTACAAGACCCATAACGGTTTTCGAGACCGCCCCGATCAACCACTCCGGCATCTCTCCAACAGGTTTCAGATTATACCTTAAAGGTCGAACTGCTGTCCTTTTTCAGCGTAGACCGGCAGCGGCAGTTCGGGGTGCTCAGCCAGCTTGTCGATCAAAGCCTGCGCCTTTTCCGGCTCGCCGTGGAAGAGGATAATCCGCTTAAGGGTGTCTTTGCTTGACAGGGCATACTCCACCAGCCCGGTCTGCCCGGCATGCGCGCTCAGACCGCCAATGGTCACCACCTCTGCCTTGCGGTAATACTCGTCTCCAAAGATCCTCACCTTGCGTTCGCGGTCTGCCAGGCGTCGTCCAAGCGTGTCGGGAGCCTGCCACGAGATGATCAGGATGGTGTTGCGTCCGTCTTCGATATTGTTCTTCAGGTGGTGCAGAATCCGACCAGCTTCCGCCATCCCGGAGGCTGAAATAATGATCATCGGCTCATTCCATTCGTTGAGCGCCTTCGATTCATCAACCGACCTGGTGTAAATCACATTATGAAAGTCCAACCCCTGCATGCGGTGCTCGGCAATATACTGCCAGGTTTCATCGTCAAAACATTCGGTGTGTTTGCGGTACAGAATGGAGGCGCTGACTGCCAGCGGGCTATCGACCACCACCGGAATTTCCGGAATTAAGCCTTCATCCATTGCCTGGCTGAGGAAGTAGGTCAGGTTTTGCGTGCGCCCGATAGCGAAAGCCGGTACGATTATCTTGCCGCCGCGTCTGACCGTCCGCTTTACAGCATCAATGAATTCGTCATACGCATCATCCATCGATTCGTGCGGTTTATCGCCATAGGTGCATTCCATCACCAGTGTTTCCGCCCCTGTGGGCAGCACGGGATCGCGCAAAATCGGAACATCGTGCCTGCCAATATCACCAGAGAACCACAGGCGCTTGGGTTGCCCCTGGTCATCACGATAATCTAAAATGACAGCCGCCGAGCCCAGGATATGCCCCGCATCCACCAACTGGGCAGTCACGCCCGGAATAGGTTCAAATTTCTGCTGATACCAGACCTTTTGGAAGAATGGCATTGCCTCGATCGCGTCTTTCTGAGTGTAGATCGGTTCCAAAGCACGCTCGCCCTTCTTGCGGCGTTTTTTATTGACATACTTGATGTCGCTTTCCTGGATATGCCCTGAATCCCTGAGCATAATATCCGCCAGGTCTTCGCTGGCATCGGTGGTGTAAATCTTACCCTTAAATCCTTGTTTGACCAGGTTGGGGATGTTGCCGCTGTGGTCAATGTGGGCGTGCGAGAGGATCATCGCGTCAATTTCGCTGGGGTCAAATGGGAAGTGGAGGTTGATAAAGTAAGATTCGTCGCGCTTGCCCTGAAAAGTTCCACAATCGATCAGAAGTTTGTGTCCCTGATGTTCGATCAGATGCATTGAACCGGTGACGGTACGTGCCGCGCCGAGAACGGTTAGTTTCATTCTTTTGTCCTTTCCAGTGCCTGAAAAATGGCGTCGCCATAACGTTCAAAACGATAGGGGAAGTATTTCATTGCCTGCTCAAGCTCATCGAAATTCGCAAAGTCCAGATGTGCCAGGCGGTCAAGCAGTTCACGCGAGATGATCGCGTTGGAAGGCAGACCCTCATCCAACCCAGCCTGTTTCCGCCAGGTTGAGAGCGCGTCGCGGCGCTTCATTTCCGCGTCACTCAGGCGATGGTTCCGGCGGGGGTTTACCTTTTGTGGGTTTTCCCGCCAGGCTTGAATGGTCTGCATCAACAAGCTGCCATACCTTCTAACCTGTCTTTCTGGCAGAGATGGCAAAAGGCTGAGCTCCTGGACATAGTGCGGTTGGGTCTGGGCGATTTCAATCAGCGCCCGGTCTGAAAGCACCTTGAAGGGGGGCACGTCGCGCTTGCTGGCAACCTTTTCACGCATATGATTCAGCGCGTCGAGCAGCGAAAGTGCCTCGGCGGACAGATCCTGAGCGCCTTTGACCCGCCAGATATCCTCGCTGTGCAGCTCGTTCGGTTTGACGAGGCGCGCCATTCCCTCGCCTTCTTCCAAGACCAATTGCAAACGGCTGTCGGCTTCAAGCTGAGGGAGCAAGACGCCGCGCAGCGGAATGAGGTAGTGTGAATCAGCCTGCGCGTACCTGAGCATATCAGCCTTCAACGGTCGTTCACCCCAGTTGGCGCGCTGGTATTTTTTATCAAGAACCAAACCAAAGTATTTTTCGATCAGTGCCGCAAAACCCAGGTTGGGCTCCGCCAGCGCTGTCGCGGCTATCATGGTGTCAAAAATGTTATGGAAGGTAAAGTCGAAATCCCGCTTGAGACAGGCAACGTCGTAATCTCCGGCATGAAAGATTTTTTGGATGTCCGACCGGGCGAAAAGGCTGCCCAGGTCGCTCAGATCTTTGAAGGCAAAGGGGTCCAGCAGGAAATCGCGTTCCGTGCTGGAAAGTTGAATCAGGCAAACCCGCTCATGATAGGCATGCAGGCTGTTCGATTCAGTATCGATGGCAATATCTGACTGAGTTTTGAGATGAGCGAGCATCTCGGAGTAAGTTTCAGCATTGTTGACGATGCTTGCCGGCGGCATCTGGGATAGAAGCATAGCCCTATTATAACCTTCGATCTATGCTTTCACAAAACCGGGTTTTACGGATATCAGTCCTCAACACATTCTGGCCTTCCTGAATTACCTTGTCTTAGTTTGGGATAAAGAATCTCAGGGATTCAAAACTTCCAGATAATTTTGCGGCAACCAGCCTATGCGCCCTTGTTCATCCCTGATTTTTACCCACACCAACCCATCATAAGTCTGTTGGTCATGATAAACCATAACCAATTGAGAAAAGTACAGCCTGCCAATAGAGGGACCGCCTGGTTCCTGATACAGAGTTAATCCAGGGGTGTCAGGCCATGTGATCCGTGCCTGGATGGGTACAGGCGTGGCGGTTGGAGTAGGGGTAAAGGTGGGCTCAGGCGTCTGGGTTGGTGTTGGGGTAGAGGTTGGAAGAGGCGTTCTGGTTAGCGTTGGTGTTGCGCTTGGTCCGGGCGTTAGAGTTGGCGTCAGCGTTGGAGGAATCATTGGATCCAGCTCTCTAAACAAGACTTGTTCAACTTTCAGTGATACATTCTGACCGAGCCCGGTGGCAATAGCTTCTTGCAGACTGACAATTTCCCGCCAGGTTAGAGATCGGCTTGTATGCAACGTCAGACGCAAATCGAGAACTTCTGAGCCATTGATAAAACTGGCTTCTTCCAACTGGACGTTGGGAAGCAAGGCAACTTCCCTTTCCACAATTGTGTTGATCATTTGGGTTTTTTCAGCCTGCCGAATGACACGCAAACTAAAGTACGTTAATGGGATCAGGAGAATGACCACCAGAACAGTGGAAACCCAGAGGGATGCAGTCATTTTCGCGTCACCAAACCGATGTTCCTTGGAAAAGCCCCTGGCCAAAAATACCAAACCAGAAGCAAAAGCAATCGCGACCGCGTTTGTGATAAAAAGCAACCCCGCACCACTGGCAACCTGCCAGTTTTGCAGGGCCAATCCTACGCCCACGCTGCAAACAGGCGGCATCAGGGCTGTAGCAATCGCGACACCAGGCAAAGCAGCTGAAAGTTTAGGGCGGGTAATCGCATAGGCAGCCGCCAACCCACCCGCAATCGCAATGGTCAGATCCACAGGGGAAGATCTTGCTCGGGACATAACTTCACCTGGGATCTGATGTAAGGAAATAAAAGGAAGTTCATCATTGATCCAGGTCAAAATCACAGCGATCACGATGGAAAGCACAGCTCCAATGAACAAGGTCAGGAGGGCTTCTTTCAGCAATTTCTTCTCTCCAGTCGTTGTTGCCAGACCTATCGCCAAAATTGGGGACATCAACGGAGCAACGACCATCGCGCCGATGATGACAGCCGGAGAGTCTGAAAGCAGACCCAAAGTAGCAATAGAGCTCGAAAGCGCTACCAGGATTAAATAATCAAAGTTTGCCCTTGAATCATCATGGACATCATCGATAATTTTCCGCCGACCTTCAATAGTCAGCCTGGGAATGCTGCGAATCCACTTGGGGGAACGATGATTATTTCCTTGCATCTCTTTTTCCGCAATCGATTCTAAAATTTACCACAAATTTCATATTTCCACCTGAGAATCAGAGAGTTTTAAAGCATACTTTTTGTCAGGAGCATGCCGAAACCTTCAGGGAGATTATGCGTCTTCATCATAAAGCACCTACTTCAATCTTAAAGGTTTGATAAACTTGTAAGTCAGAACAGGAGGTAGCTATGCATCTGGTACTGGTACGGCACGGAGAACAGGATTATACGGTCACAGAAGGTCGCGGCTTTCCGGGTCCGGCACGAGAGTTGGCGCCGCTCACGGAACGGGGTGTTGCCCAGGCGGAAGCGGTGGCAAAAGATCCGCGTCTGCAGGGCTGCCAACTAATTGTCAGTTCCCCCTACACGCGCGCGCTGCAGACAGCGGCTGTCATCTCCCGCCGGCTCGATCTGCCCATCGAGGTGGTGTTCGACATCCACGAGTGGCTGATCGACACTCAATACAAGAATCGTGATTTCACCGATACCCTGGCAGCCATCGAGGAAGCCAGCCGTTTCAAGGGCGTGCGTACCCCCGAGGCAAAACTCAACTGGGAAGGTTACGATCAGGTTGCCCGCCGTGCGGCTTCATCTTTGCTGCCTTACCTGTCGTATGAAAAAATTATTGTTGTTACGCATGGGTATGTGATGAAACAATTCTACAATCCCGGTCGCATTCCCCATTGTGGAATCTTGGAAGTGGATTTTGACGAAAACTTTACCTGGCCGGGATACATCGAGCGCGGAACGTCCAAGGAGCCGCGATGAGAGCCGTCCTGCAGCGGGTAACCAGCGGCAGTGTCACTGTCGAAAACGAGGTTGTGGCTCAGATCGGTCTGGGGTATGTCATCCTGCTTGGGATCGGACCCGACGACACGCCGGAGATTGCCCGGGAGCTGGCTGAAAAGACCGCCTACCTGCGTGTGTTTGAAGATGAAGCCGGAAAAATGAACCGCTCGCTTTTGGATGAGAATGGGGAGGCAATCGTCGTGTCGCAGTTTACGCTGTATGCCGATACCAGCCGCGGCAGGCGCCCATCCTTCATTAATGCTGCCAAACCGGAGATGGCTGAGCCGCTGGTGGACGTCTTTACTGATCGTCTGCGCGAATTTGGCATTGCCGCTCAGCAAGGCATTTTTGGCGCGCACATGGTGGTGGATATCCGCAATGATGGACCGGTGACCATCCTGTTGGAGCTGCCGCAGGCTTGAAGAATTAATTATCCCAGGGGGATTTCAGTTTGGGTTTTCCAGTTTTTTTAGGCTCACTCGCCTGCAGATCGGGGGCTACTTTTTCTGGTGCAGGCTCAGTTTCTACTGGAGTTGAGACCGAAAGGACGGCTTCAGGTTGGAACTCGGGCATCTCAATCTCTTCCGGGATCTGTTCTTCCACAAGTTGGATTTCGATGCGTTCTTCCATGCGCATCTGACCGCGCAGGAAAGCGCCGTCTTCACTGCTAAAGCTGACCGCCACCACGTCGCCCCAAACCCGCCCGCTGGAGCGGATCTCGAGCTTCTGGCAGGTGATGTTACCCTGTACTGTGCCCGCCACCACTACTGTTTCAGCTTTCAGCTCGGGGCAAATAACCTTCCCGGTTTCGCCAATTACAACCAGACCCTTGATGACGATATCGCCCTGCATGGTGCCTTCAATGCGCACGCCGCCCGTGCCGTGCAGATCGCCAACCCAGTGAATGCCCGATCCTAAAACCGTGCTCACGCGGGCTTGGAGCCTCTCGGGGGTAAATATTGCCGTATCTTTCTTACGCGAAAATATGCTCATCGCCACAATCTTACACTATCTTCTTCGCATGGAACAGGCATCATCCCTTGCCCGCTTTCCAAACCCAGCGCCAGGGCAGCGAAAGCCAGGGTTCGGGCGCATAACCAATGCCGATCCGCGGAGATGTCACCACCTCCTGTTCAGGCACGCTGACTCCCCTCTCCACCCACAGATCGCCTTCCTCTGAGCATACATCCACCCCATTCTGCTCCCTGCCAATTGCCAATGCCTGGGTCACCTTAGCCGGACCGCTCAGCCAGCCAGGTTTCCCTGCCAGCTTTGGGCGCAGCAGGCGCATCAGCTCCAACCCCTCAACCGGTTTGATCGCACGGATCAAGACCGCCGCCGGCACTCCCTCGGCTTCACAAACCAAATTAAGCATCCAGTGCATCCCATAGGTAAAGTAAATGTAGGCTCTGCCAGGAGCGCCAAACATTACCGCGTTGCGAGCCGTCTTGCCTGCCCTGGCATGGCATGCCTGGTCATCCACGCCCTGGTACGCCTCCACCTCCACGATCACGCCCGCCAGCCGCTGCCCTTCCCAGCGGCGCACAAGCAAACACCCCAGCAAATCAGGGGCTACCTGCAGCGCTGGTCGAGAGAAAAATTCACGCGATAGGCTTGGATTCAATTTCTTTTTTGTATTGAGGGTCGCGCTCAATCGTCAGCCGCAAACCGGTCTCAAGCGGCACTAGCGGGATGTAATTGAGCTTTTCTTGAGCCTTTGCAATGCCAGCACACATACGGTCCGAACCGCCGCTCTTAAGTGGATTGTATACCTCTTCGGGTTTTCTGCCTGTCACCTGCCGCACCAGGCGCACCAATTCCAAAACGCTCGTCTCCACCCCACTGCCAACGTTGATCACCTGCTGGTCCACACCCACCGCGGTGGAGGAGGTCACCAGGGCGTTGACCACGTCGTCCACGTACACATAATCACGCGTCTGGCTGCCATCTCCGTGGATGATGATCGTTCCATTGGTAAGAGCGTGTTTGAGGAAATTGGAAATGATCGGCGGGTGGGAATGGGGAACGCGTTGACCCGGTCCATAGGCATTGAAAATCCGCAGGCAGACCGCCTCCACTCCCGCCTGTGCGCCAATAGTGCGCACATAATGCTCCGCGGAAAGTTTCGAGACAGCATAAGGCGACTCGGGGTGAACCTCAAATGTTTCGAGATAGGGGATCTGGTCCTGGAGACCGTAAACGGCTCCGGAGGATGCCAGCACCACGCGTTTTACCTTCGTGTCGCGAATAGCTTCCATCAGCGTCACTGTCCCACTGACGTTCACGAGGTTATAGCTGCTCGGAAAGAGGGAGGACTCGGGCACGCTGACTTTGGCTGCCAGGTGGAAAACGCAATCCACATCCTGCAGCAGTTTCCAAAGCAGCGTCTTTTCGTTGATGTCACCCTGTACAAATTCCACTTCGGGTAATAAGTAAACAGGATTCCCCGCCGAGCAGTCATCCAGCACTCGCACGTGATGTCCTTGTTTTGCCAGGCGGTTGCTTAGAGCAGTGCCCAAAAACCCCGCCCCTCCAGTTACTAAATAGTTCATTGCCAACTACCTGTCTAAAAAATTTGCTGAATTATAGCATGTCAGCTAACAATTTATTCGTCCTGGTGCAATTGTTCTGCCAGGCCTTCCCATTCGGCAAGCAGTTTCTCCAAAGTGAGCGTGACGGTTTGATAATTTTCTGTGACTCTCTCCAATTTTCGCAAGTCAGCCGTTGGCTTGGAGAGTTGGGCTTCGCAACTGGCTTTTTCAACCTCGGCTGCATGGATCTTCTGCTCCAACGCCGCCAACTTTTTCTCAATTTGCTGGCGTTGGTTGCGGCTTAATCCAACTTTGGCGGGCATTACCGCGGGTTCGTTTGCTAGATCTGATGCAAACGGAATTTCATGAAAATCCCTTACCTGTAATCGCCCTTCCTTGAATTGTCTGAATTCAGAATAAGCACCCTTAAACACTTGCAAACTGGCGCTTTGCATGTCCAATTCCCAGATTTGGGTTGCCAGGGCATCAATCAGGTAGCGGTCATGCGAGACCAGCATGATCGTGCCTGGATAGTGTGCGAGCACATCCTGAAGTACCTCCTGCGTGGCAAGGTCAAGGTGGTTGGTGGGTTCGTCCAGCATCAGCAGATTCGCATCCGAGAGCGCCAGCTTTGCCAGCGCCAAACGACCGCGTTCGCCGCCAGAGAGGGTTGCCACCTGCGAAAAAACCTCATCTCCCTGGAAGCCGTAGCGTGCCAGGTAGTTGCGCGCTTCCGCAGGCAGCATGCTTGGAGCGACGGTGTCAATCTCATCCATCAGGGTATTTTCAGGCACCAAGCCTTCATGCGCCTGGGCAAAATAGCCCACCTTGAGGTTCGCTCCCAGTTCCACCCGTCCGGCGTAGGGTGGGGTCTGGTTCAGAACGGTCTTCAAGAGGGTTGTCTTGCCAGCGCCATTCGGTCCGATCACCGCGACACATTCACGCCTTTCGAGCACCAGATCCGGACAGTTAAAAAGCGGTCGCCCTTCATCCTCATAGCCCACCTGCAAATCGTAGGTGCGCAAGACCAGGTTGCCTGAGCGGTCAGCCAGCTTGAAGCGCAGGTGCATCGGGCGGATGTTGGCAGTCGGCGCGGTCAGGCGCGAGTCTGCCAACAAGCGCTCCAGGCGGCGCTGCCTGCCTCTGGCCTGATTGTTATTCTGTGTGCCCAGGAAGCGCCGGATATAGTCCTGCTGTTTTTCGATGTACTCGTTTTGCGCCTCAAATTCCGCCACGCGCCGGGTATAGCGTTCCTCGCGCTGGCGTAAATACGCGGTGTAATTCCCGCGGTAGACTTCCAGTGCCGGTGTCATCTCCCAGATGTAATGGGCGGTCTGGTCCAAAAAGTAGCGGTCATGCGAGACGATCACCACTGCCCCGCTCCAGTCCCTCAGGTAAGCTTCCAGCCATTCCACGGCGTTGATATCCAGATGGTTGCTGGGTTCATCCAACAGAAGCAGGTCCGGGTCGTCCAGCAGGATGCGCGCCAGTCGGGCTCTGGTTCGCTGCCCACCCGAAAGTTGTGTTAGTGGACGCTCATAATCGTGCTCCGAGAACCCCAGTCCGTCCAATGTCTGGCGAATGCGCGCCTGGTAGGTGTAACCTCCGCTATATTCAAAGAAAGTCTGGACTCTACCATAACGTTCCAGTACAGATGGATCACAGGCGGGATCCTGCATCAACTTTTCCATTTCCCGCAACTCTTCCCCTTGTGCCATCAGGTCCTCAAAAGCTAACAAGCAGGAGTCCCACAACGTCCCTTCCAGCATGCTGACCGCTTCCTGGGGCAGGTAACCCAACCTCAAGCCTTTCGCGCGGTGCACGGCGCCTTCTGTGGGCGTGTCTTCGCCGGCGAGAATGCGCAAGAGGGTCGTCTTGCCAACACCATTCGGACCAACGATTGCGATGCGGGCATGTCGTGGAATCGAAAGATTGATCTCATCAAAGATATCCACAGGACCAAATGATTTCGCAAGGTTTTGGGCAGTCAGGAGTGACATAGCACCCAAAGTATACCAGTGAGGTACTAAACTAGTGAATAGTTGGATTTTGGTGGTAGAATCTGCATTTGCTCATTTATTGAGCTGTATATGCCTAAATGTCAGGAAAAAGGAGTTTCACATGTCCAAATCCGTAAGAAAGTTCGCCCTGCCCATGATACTGGCAGTAATGCTGCTTATGAGCGCTTGCATCACCCAAACACCCGCTACTCAACCCGCCAATCCTCCCGAACCAACGGCTGCCGCCACAGAGCCGATCGTGGAGGAACCTACCGCGGAACCGACCGAAGAGGTTATTGTCGAACCCACCGCCGAACCGATTGTGATCGTTGATGTCATCGGGCGTGAAGTCACCCTCCAACAACCTGCCACCAAACTGGTCGGCACGCACAACCCAACCCTCAACGCGGCAGCCGTGCTTGGCGGTGGAGGCCAGTACCTGGTTGGATTCGGCAGCAAATCGATGGGACGCGCGCTCTACGAGCAGGTAATTGAGGGATTTGACGACATGCCGGAAGTCGGCAAGGGCAGTAAAATAAATATGGAAAGCGTCATCGCCAGCGGAGCTGATTTGGTCATCCTGCCCGAGCGCCACCAGGACCTCGTGCCGCAGTTCGAAGCTGCTAATATTCCCGTTCTCGTCATCCTCGACAGCACCGAAAGTTTTGAAACCATTCAACAAACTTTGAATATTCTTGGTATGGCTGTTGGTGAGAGCGAAAAAGCAGAAAAGATCGGGGCTTTTCTCAGTAGCCAGCTTGAGAATGTTCAGAATCTGCTCAAAGACACGACCGAGAAACCCTCCGTCCTTTTCCTTGGCAGCAGTTCAGCCCTTTCGGTTGCTCCAGGTTCGATGATCCAAACCAGCATGATCGAAGCTGCCGGCGGCGTTAATGCTGTCAGCGGTGTTGAAGGCCTTGGCGGTTTTGTGGACGTCAGTATTGAACAGATTATCGCCTGGGACCCTGACGTAATCTGGTTCCCCCAGTATTCAGACTACACCGCCGAAGACCTGCTGAACGATCCCGCCTGGAGCAGCCTCAGCGCCGTCCAAAACAAACGTGTCTACGAGTTCCCATCCCGCCTCGAACCCTGGGATCAGCCTACCGCGGCAGTGGCGCTTGGCATTGACTGGGCTCTCCACAGCTTGCACCCAGACTTGTACAGTTTTGAAGCGTTGATGAAAAGTGTGGACGAGTTCTACACTATCGTTTATGATAAAAGCTTCACGGCAGAACAATTGGGAATCGAGTAAAGTAAAAGTTTGAAAACGAGCAGGACCCCTTTACATAATAAGCATAGACAATGGCTGTGGCTATTGTCTATGCTTTTATTAATGGGGATTTTTCTGTCGCTCAGCCTTGGGCGATACAGCAACGACCCAAGCAAAGTCCTGAATGTGATCCTTTCGAGATTGGGGATTAATGTTCCGGTAGACCCTGTCATGATCAGCATCGTATTCAACATCCGCCTGCCGCGCGTGTTGGCTTCGGTGATAATTGGCGCGATGCTATCCCTGTCAGGAGCGGTCTACCAGAGCGTCTTTCGCAACCCGTTAGTTTCACCAGACCTATTGGGCGTTTCTTCCGGGGCAGCTGTAGGAGCATCGGCTGCCATATTGATGGGGGCAGGCTTGGCAACCCGCCAGGTGTTTGCCTTTGCTGGTGGGATCCTGGCAGTGTTTGTCACCTCTTTAGTGCCGCGCCTCCTGCGCAACCGCTCCAATATGATGTTGGTCCTTTCGGGCATCATCGTCGGCGGTTTTCTCAGCTCGGTTCTGGCAATTATGAAATTTATAGCCGAGGAGCAAACCCAGTTGGCTTCGATTGTCTACTGGCAGTTGGGCAGCCTGGCATCCATCCTCGGGCGTGAGCTGTGGGCGATTCTGCCCGTATTCTTGGTCTGCTCCACGCTGCTGCTTTTATTATCCTGGCGGATCAATATCCTCTCCTTTGGCGATCTTGAAGCCCGCACGCTGGGTGTAAACCTGCGCCAAGTGCGCACCATCGTGATCATCTGCGCCAGCCTGCTGACCGCCAGCGCCGTGTCCATCAGCGGCACGATTGGCTGGGTCGGTCTGGTAATCCCACACCTCAGCCGTCTCCTCACTGGCAGTGACAACACCCGCTCGATACCTGTTTCCCTTCTGCTTGGGGCGATTTTTATGCTGCTAATCGACACCCTTGCCCGCACCGTCTCAACCGTGGAAATACCCCTCTCGATCCTTACCGGATTTGTTGGCGCTCCGCTTTACGCTCTGTTACTCTATAAGCAAAGGACACGTCTGGAGTAAGCATGCACTCTCTTTTGCAGGTAAAGGATCTTGGTTTTTCATACGATGGCAGCCGCCAGATCTTCAAAGATATCAGTTTTGAAGTTCAGTCGGGTGAGATCGTGTGTTTGCTTGGTCCTAATGGGATCGGCAAGACCACTTTGTTGAATTGCCTGGCAAGATTGCGAGAGCCGCTGCAAGGCAGTGTGCTGTTGAACGGGGAAGATATGGCAGATTTAGCTCCGCGCAATGTCGCCCGGGTGATTGGCTACGTGCCCCAGACTCTGCTTCCCTCTTTTGACTACACGGTGCTCGAATATGTTGTCACGGGCAACGCTCCCTGGCTGGCCACCTTTGAAAAACCCGGTCCGGAGCACTATCAACGCGCTGAAGCAGCCTTGGAGCAAATGGGCATCAGCCACCTGGCACAAAAACCTTACACGCGTATCAGCACCGGCGAACTGCAGCAAGTTTCGATCGCGCGCGCCATTGCCCAGAAGGCGCGCCTGATCCTGATGGATGAACCCACAGCCCATCTCGACTATGGCAATCAGCTCAAAGTCTTGCGGCTTATCAAGGACCTGTCTGCCAAGGGATATGGCATTGTGCTCACCACCCACAACCCGGACCAGGTGCTGCTGTTAGACGCCAAAGCAGCAATCATCGACCACCAGTCGATTTTCCACTTTGGTGCATGGCAGGATATTCTGACGGAAGAGCTGCTTAGTGCCATGTATGGCGTGCCTCTGCGTTTAATTGAAGTGGAGGGGATCGACCGCATGGTCAGTATCGCCCCCAGTTTATAGGAGATTCTATGCTTATCGAAAAAGTATTCCAGGCTGCTGAACCGCTTTTGAAGGATCGAGTCGTTACGGATGCTGTTTTAGGTCTCTCGCTCACAGCAATTGAGCTGGATGAAAAGGATATCGGTCTTTCGTATATCCTGCGCGACCGCCTCCCGGCTGGATGTTCCGCCTTCGGTTTCGCCCAGCATATTATCGGTCAGCCTGCCCTTGAAGCAGCCCGATTGGTGCTGGAGGGAAGAGATGACGCGCAGCGCGGAGTGGGAATGGCAGTCATCACGGCTGCGACGCGCGCGCTGGACCTGCCCGATGAACCCACAGCCGCGACCCCGTTTGGTTTGCAGGTGCACCCGGCAGACAGAGTTGGCATGATCGGATACATTCCGCCTGTAGCAGAACAGCTCGCGAATCTGAAAGCCCAGGTCTATATATTTGACAAGGGTCTGACCCTCAGTAGTGGAGAAGGCGCAGCAGAGGTGATGGAAATGTCACGGCAGCCCGAGATCCTGCCGCTGTGCGACTTAATGATCATCAGCGGTACCACCCTGATCAACGGCAGCATTGATCACCTGCTCGATCTTTGCCGGAAAGCCCGCGAAATAGTACTGGTGGGCTCGTCCACGCCCATGCTCACTGAAGCTTTCAGGGTTACCGGTGTCACTGCGCTGGCGGGCTCATGGTGGGATGCTGCGTATAAAGCTGAAATGTTCAAGAAGCTGTCGCTCTCTTGCGGGATCAGCCACCTTAAGAAAATGATGATCAAGAAACTGGTTAAGGTGGAAGAATAATGGCAGAAATGCCTCTGACTTCATCCGATTACTATAAAAAAGCGACTTCCTTCTGGAATTACCCCGAGGTGCCCTACGGATCCGCCTTGCGCGAGATGATCCGCCCGACAGACGTCGTAGCAGATATCGGCTGCGGCGTTGGCATCGTCAGCCGCTATCTCGCGGCAATTAGCCGTAAAGTCATTGCCATCGATAAGAATGAAAATGCGCTCAAGGTGCTGAATGAAGATCTGAACAGGTTGGGGCTGGAGAATATCGAGGTCGTTCATGCCCGCTGGCCAAACATAAACACCGACGATTGGGATGTGGCAGTTGCTTTTTATCATCACCGCTTCGGCTCAACCGGCCTGGAGATTGAAACCCTCCTGCGCAAGACGCGCCGCTGCGGCATCATAGTCACCCAGGGCATCCGCCCCCGCGCAGGATTCTACGAAGATCTTGGTCGCGAATTTGGCTTGACGGAAGAACCTGATTCCTGTGTTGGAAGTTGCTACGTGTGCGGCAGGCTGGAACAGGCTGGTTTTTCAGTCACCTGCACGGAGATTTTCCATGATTTTGGACAGCCAGTCGACTCAAAAGCAGAGGCTGTCGCCTATGCGATGAAACACCTGCGCCTGGCAGAGCATCAGAGCCAACGGCTTGATGAAATTATTCTCAATTATGTTGAATATGTCAATGGACAGATGGTGTTACCCATCAAGCGTTACAACTGTATGTTGCAGTTCTATCAGTAGAAGACTCCCCGATGAGGAGTCTTCTTTTTGAGATAAGTTATCCACCAAAAGTGTTTTCAAAATTCAAGTCGTTTTCAGCCGCGTCGTTCGCTTCATATTCAAGTGATTCGGTCGAGTCTTCTGCAGTCGTGGGCGCATCCTCTGCGAACAGATCCTGGATGGATTTTCCTGTCCGTTTGGCATAATCCTTCAGGTCCTTGATGGCACGTTGGATGCGTTCCTCTTCCAGCTTTTCTCCCATCTTTTGGGTGGTGCGCTTGATGCCCTCACCCGCATCGCTCAGCGTATCTCTGACACTCTCAGCAGCTTTACCAAAGGATTCTTTATCGATGTATTCACTGACGCTCTTGCTCAAACGTTTGATATCTTCACCAAAACCCTCGAGGATTGTCAGGATCTCTGCTCCAAACCTGGAGCTTGTGTCGGAATCGGCTTTTTGCGCTTCGTCGGCTTGGGTTGGTCCGGTGTATTCTTTGTAGTCACTCTCCGGATCAGGGGCGGAAGGTGCGGGATTGTCGTTAGGAAAATAGTTTGGGTCACTCATTGGAATCTCCTTTCAAACAGGGTGATCAATATTAATTTTACCTGTCCAATGCTCCTCACACCAGTCGCATCTATGGACATCGCAAGAGGTGTTCCCCCAGCACAAATTACTGGTTAATTTCACCCTTTTTTGTTCCAAATAATAGTTTTTATGTTAAGATTATTCTATCGTTTCCAACTTAATTCTTAATGGAGGACTCATGCGCCCTAAATCAATCAAGACTCTGTCCGCTATCCTGATAGTCCTTGTGCTATCAACTTTGTCCTGCGAATTCTCTTTTGACCTGGGGGGTAAGAAGGACAGCACAGCCACGCCGGAAATCCAGCAGGTTACCTCTGCGCCGCTTGAACCGGTAGTTCAGCCCACCCAGGAGCCCACTGAGGTCGTCATCGTCGAACCTACGGCTATTCCGCCCACCAACATTCCCCCTACCAACGTTCCCCCCACTGCCGCTCCAACCGAGACACCCATTCCCACAGACGAGCCTGTTGCGGAGTCAGAACCCTATTACACTGAGGAGTTCGATTTTGTGCCGGAAAACTGGTACTACGAGGTTTTGGTTGGTAACGAGGATAAGACAGATATATTAGTTGCTGACGGCAATCTGACTTTCACCATTGAAGACTACGACACCTACGCGTATGTGTTTTATGAGGATTACTCCTACACAGATGTCTATATCGAAGCTTCCACAGTCAACAGAGGCAGTAATGAGAACATGGTTACGCTCGTATGCCGTTACTCTGACACCGGCTTTTATGAAGTCAACATCACTAATGGTGGTCTTTACTACATCTACGCCTATGTTGAGGCCATGGATGTTGGCTATGTTACGCTTTTTAACGGTGGCTCAAAAAACATCAATATGGGGTTAAAAAGCAATACATTTGCCATAAGCTGTGAGGGTAACGAAATCTCGCTCTACGTCAATGGCGTTCGGGAACGTACGGTTGAAGATAATAAGTACAATATGCCAGAGGGTTTGATCGGGGTAGGAGTGTCCTCTTTTGATGCCATTCCAGTTGTAGTCGCTTTTGATTATGTTTACATTGATGTTCCCTAAGCCCTGAAACTACCTGATTATCGTGTAACAAAACGGAGGCCACAATTGTGGTCTCCGTTGTTATTTCAATTGGATCGGGCGGCTCAGTTGAAGGTCACCCGCCAACCGTCCTGATTGCAGCTGATCCTGACCAGCAACTGCTTTTCACCATCACTAACACTGAATACAGCCCTCTGTTCCTCAAACTCCAGCGTATGCCAGCGGGCATGATTCAGCCAGGGATTCTGCCACCGGAAAGCCGCCATTTCGCGCATCACCTTCGCGCTGCAATGCTCCTTCTGCAGATCCCAATCGATTGCCATGCGGGCTTCATCAAAGCCCAGCGCGTCGTTGGCATGGATCGATTGGCGCTGTGAGAGTTCCCACTCACTGCCATAATACACAATTAGCGGTCCTGGCATCAGGTAAAGCAGCCTCAGCGCGGCTTCCTGGGCGGAAACGGATCCTAGTACCGTGAAGAAAAAGCGATTCATGTCGTGATTATCGATAAAAGCAGGTCGTGAAAAATCGCGCGGATAGGCTGCCCAGTAATTTTCCAGGTATCCGGCAAGGTGGCTCAAAGACCAGTGCCTGGTGGCAAAGGTTTCGCGGAGAGCCTGGCAGGTCAGGAAGTCGAGCGTGCCGTGCATGCTTCCGGCAAAAGTGATCTGCTCATCTGCCGGCGCGACAACTTCGCCAAAAGTCCAGCAGGCTGGATTGACTTCCTGGCAGGCTTGCTGGAATTCCACCCAAAACTCCCGCGCGGGTCCATTGGCAAAATCCAATCGGTAGCCATCCGCCCCAAACTGCAGCCAGTAACGCGCCACCTCCAGCAGGTGCGCCCGCGCGGGGCTGCCTGGCTCAAGGTTGAAGCAGGGCATTTCTGGCACATCGTAAAAACTCTCATACTCCGGGTAGTTTTTCCATTTAAACCAGGGGATCGCGCTTTCATCGCCCGCCAGGGCTGATTGGAAACGCGCGTGTTGGCTCGAGCAGTGGTTGGCGACGAAATCCAGCAAGACGCGCAGCCCTTTCGCGTGCGCCAGATCCAGCAGCTCACGCAGGTCCGCTTCGCTGCCCAGGCGCGGCTCGATGCGGTAGTAGTCACTGATGTCATACCCATGGTGGCTGGGGCTGGCGAAGATGGGCGATAGCCAGATGGTGTTGAAGCCCAGATCCCTGATGGTGTCCAATTTTTCGATCACTCCGCGCAGGGTTCCCCCGAACGGTTGCGTCAGGTCGGCTGTTTGCAGCCACTTCTTGTGCTTGCCGGGGTTAAAGCGGTCCACAAATACCTGGTAGATCATTGCCTGCTCGGACCAGGCTGGCAGCTGGCTGTGACTGGTGAGCCTCAGCCTGAACAAGGTCGCCCCCACTTCGTCAGCAGCTTGGTTATCAGCGAAGCACAGCTCTCCGCCCGGGAGTTTGGTATACAACTGGTAGAGCAGTTCAGTCCCCTCTGCCATCGCCGGAAAGTCCAGCTGCCAATCCCGCAGCCATCCCCACAGCAGCGTATCCCAGCGCCATTCCCCGGCTTCGAAATTAGTTTCCTGCCAACTTACCCCCTGATTGAGGCTATAGCGCAGCATCACTGTCTGAACCGCCAAATCCGAACTGCTGGTTGCCGTAAGTCTGAAAGGCTGATCCGGTTTGGGCAGCCAGGGAGAAACCCGGTAAGAGTGGTGCAAACCCCTGCTTTGGGCAATATGATGCTTGGAGCCTTTCGCGGGTTGGTCGAGATCTCCGAACAGATGGTCTGGATAAGGGTGATTTTCCAAGAATTACCTCGTATTGAGTTAGTAAAAAAATTCTAAGCTATTTAGGTAAAAATTGAAAGTCAGGCTGACTCCAACGTTTTACCCCTAGTTGCCAGGGATAAGTTCGGGCTGTTATGATTTTGTTATGAAAACCATGAAATTACTTGCGCTCGGACTTTTGGCTTTGATCGTGTTTGCTGCCTGTGATGGCGATCCCAGCCCGGCTCCGGTTGTACCCACCTCCGAAGACCCAACTCCTCCCCTATCGAGCCCTGCAGCACCAACGCAACCTGAGATTACGGAATCCCCAGAGATGACATATGACCAAGTTCCCAGCGTTGTACGCGCGCCGCTCACTGGCCCCCTGGTGGAGGTCGTGGCTTCGGGGCTGGACACTCCCTGGGAAATAGTTTTGCTGCCCAGTGGTGAATTGCTCGTTACCGAACGTTCCGGAAATTTGGTATTGATCGGCAGCACGGCCACGCGCATCCAGGTGCCAAACGTTGAGCAGCGGGGTGAGGGTGGGCTGTTGGGTTTGGCGCTTGACCCTGATTACGCTGTGAACAACCGGATTTATGTCTATCTCACCGCGCTCGAGAATGGGCAGTTGGTCAACCGGGTGGAACGCTATGTCTTCAAAAATGGTGCGCTTTCAGACCGGAAAGTGATCTTCGAAGGTATTCTTGGCGCCAGCAATCATGACGGAGGCCGCATCGAGTTCGGTCCGGACGGTTACCTCTACATCACCACCGGCGATGCTCAAAATTCTGATTTAGCGCAGGATTTTACCGCTTTGCAGGGTAAAATTCTGCGGGTTACCCGTGAGGGTGAGGTTCCTGAAGGCAATCCGTTTGCGTCTGCGGTTTGGTCTTATGGACATCGCAACCCCCAGGGGTTGGCATGGGATGCGGAAGGACGTTTGTGGTCCACTGAGCACGGTCCGAGCGGATTGGGTTCCGGCTACGACGAGCTCAACCTCATCACACCTGGCGCTAATTATGGCTGGCCTGAAATTCAAGGCGAAGCGAGGCTTGAGGGCATGGTTAGCCCGGTCATTCAATCGGGCGGCAGCGTCACCTGGGCTCCGGGGGATGTGGAGTACCTGGATAGCAAGCTCTATTTCACCGGGCTGCGCGGCTCCGCGCTTTATGTGGTCAATCTTGACGGCGAAAGGGTAACCGATTTCGACACCTTCTTTTCCAGGGAATATGGCCGGTTACGGGCAGTCCGCCTGGGACCTGATGGCTATCTCTACATATCCACCAGCAACCGCGATGGTCGCGGCAATCCAGGCGCCGATGATGACCTGATTTTGCGTGTCAACCCAAACTTGCTGACCACGCCTTAGCCAGACCTTTGCTTCTGCGCTATTATAAGCAGGTCTGGCTAAAAGTTTGTGGGAAGATTACCCCAAATTAAGATAAAAGCGATCCTTCACTTGGCGCAATCACGGAAATGTATGGTTGGATCTGTATGGTGCCAAGCGATAGGTAACAGAGCGTGAGAAGACATAGGTAACACATTTAGTCGTAAGTCAGGTTGCGCAGCCTGCCCCGTGTATTTTTGCGGGGTTCAACCTGACGTCGGAAGCCTAAATTTTTTGAGGGCTTTATTTACCAACATTCGTGACGTCAGGTTCAACAGAAGAACCTGACCTACGCACTATTTGGTAGAATAGTGGTAGTCAGCTTGAGAGAAGCATATCCCCAGTTCTCAATCCATCCTGTATAATTAGCCTGCGTGGAGGCTGCCATGGGCGAAAGCGAAACCGAAATTACCCAAAAAATCACAATCAGGAAAAACGGACCTTACAAGGTCGAGGGCAGAGTCCCGTTCATCAAACTCACACAGGTTTGTTCTGAGTATGGTGAGCCGCTCGAGTGGAAATTCCTCGGCGACCAAACCCCGGATAGCGACTCCTATCTCCTTTGCCGCTGCGGTAAATCTTCCACTTACCCATTCTGCGATGGCAGCCACACACAGGGTTTCGACGGAACCGAAACCGCCCGAACTGACCGAGCTTCTTTGCGCGTTTTTACGTATCGCGGACCAGGTCTGACCGTCAAAAAAGACGCTTCGCTGTGCATGCAGTCCGGCTTCTGCGTTTTGCGCGACACATCCGTGTCAGAGCTCACCTACGGTTCGATTGACCCAGCCAAGCGCGACCGCGCCATCAAGATGGTGCATGACTGCCCATCAAGTTCACTCACCTACCGCCTGCCGCAAGACCCCGATCATGATATGGAACCGGATCTTCCGATGCAGATCGCCGAAACAATTGAAATCACCTCCTATGGACCGATCCGGGCACCGATATTTGTGATGGGCTATTTGCCTATCGAGCGCTTCGACGGCGTGCCATTCCTGCCCCTCAACCGTGTAACTCTCTGCACTTGTGGTGAGTCGCGCAACAAACCCCTCTGCGATGGCACCCATCGCCTGACTCAGGAGGCTGCCCTGCGCCGTCAGGCTCGTCTGAACAAATATTAATCATGGGTTTTCTCGAAAACATCCGCCGCAAACGCACTTACGCTATCTTTGCTTATTGGCTCGATGAAGCCTTCACGTATGACTCAATGGTGGCACTTGGCGCTTATCAGTTCCTGATTCGTGAACCTGATAGAGGTCACTGGAGTCTCTCGCTGCTGGCTTTTAGTGATCCCGCCCAAATCATGGACCTAAGCCAAGCTGTAGCTGTAGCCAAACATAAAATGCTTTTTGAAAAACGTGGAAAAAACAAAACCCCTGAATTGATCCAAACCTATGTGATCGGGCTCATCCAGGATTATTTAATGCGCGGTCCTCATCGCGAACATTTTCTAAAAGCCGGCTCGCTCAGCTTACGATTTGCAGACCAGCCTCTGCTCGCCCTGACCATCAGAAACTGATATCCGATTCAACTGTTAGAATTTTATTAACCTTTTGAGAAGGTTTGACTAAATCTTGACAAATGCTCCTCAGTAAGCGATATTTATTGAAAACATTACAGGGAGTTCAGTTATGAGCAAGAAAATCGCAATTATCAGTGGAAGCATACGGAAAAATGGTTACAGCACGCAACTCGCACAAGCCTTGCAGCCACTTTTCCCTGAAGGATACACGACAGAAATAGTCGAGATCGGTGATTTACCCCTTTACAACCAGGATTCCGACTCTGAAGCAACACCTGAGTCCTATATTACCTTTCGGAATAAGATCAGCGAGTCGGATGCCGTGCTTTTCGTCACCCCCGAGCATAACCGCTCCATACCCGCTGCTTTGAAAAATGCGCTGGATGTTGGCTCACGCCCTTATGGTCAGTCTGCCTGGAATGGCAAGCCCACCGCAATCGTCAGCAATTCCCCGGGATTGTTGGGCGCCTTTGGTGCAAACCATCACCTGCGCCAGATTCTTACCTTCGTGAACATGCCAGTGCTGCAGCAACCGGAGGCATATTTCTCCAAAATTGCTGAGCTTTTGGATGGGAAAGGTGGATTCACCTCTGAAAGCACCCAAAAGTTTGCGCAATCCATCGTGGACGCGTTTGTGCAACACATTGAACGATATTGATATGTAAGATTTTATGCCGGATCGAAGACCACGATCCGCCATATGGTTAATATCGTGTAAGCCGGATCGGAATGCACAATCCGGCCAAAATGTGCACTGCTTAAGATAAAATCACAGCCGTGGAACAGGAGTTTGTACTAACCAAACAGCAGGCTCAGCAGGTGATGCTGGCGAGCCTTGGCTTGAGCGCTTCACCTCGCTATAAAGCTGGCAAGGAAGATCTTCTGACTGCCATTCGCCAGATCCACAATCTGCAAATTGATACGATCAGTGTGGTAGCGCGCGCCCACCAGCACATCCTCTGGTCGCGCCTTGGCAATTACGCAACCAACTGGCTCGAGGAGCTGCATGCCGAAGGGCAGCTATTTGAATACTTCTCCCATGCGGTCTGCCTGCTGCCAATCGAGGATTACCCGCTATTCCGTGCTCTCATGCTGGAAAAATTCATCGGTTGGAGCAACATTCAGAGTTGGGGTAATGAGAACGCCGCTATACTGGACGAGATCCTGAATCACATCCATGAGAACGGCGCAGTGCGTTCCTCGGATTTTAAAAGCAAGCAATCGCACGGCACATGGTGGGACTGGAAGGTGGAGAAGGTCGCGCTTGAACATCTCTATTACCGCGGGGATCTCATGATTGCCAGGCGTGAAAGTTTTCAGCGGGTCTACGACCTGCGTGAACGCGTCTTGCCTGCTTGGGATGACACCCAAACGCCCGCTTATCCCGCGGCTGTTCTGGAGCTGACTCGTAAGGCAATCAAGGCACTGGGTATTGCCAGTCTTACCTGGTCTGCGAGTTATTTCTATCAGAAAAAGACTGAGACTGCTGCGGCGATCGAACAACTCCTGGCTGAAGGCGTAATTTTTCCCGTCCAGATCGAAGGAGTCAAAGGCGGTCCATTCTTTATCCATGCCCAAAACCAGCCCCTCATTGAAGCAGCGCTGGCAGGTCAACTGCGGGCAACCCACACGACCATCCTTTCCCCTTTCGACCCACTGGTGAGCGATCGTGGTCGTGCAAGAGATTTGTTTGATTTCGATTATTCGATCGGGTGTTACACTCCCGCCCCCAAACGCAAATTTGGTTACTTTGTCCTCCCCATATTGCACCGAGGGCAGCTCATCGGCAGGCTGGATGCAAAAGCCTGGCGCAAAGAGGGACGCCTTCAGGTGATCAGTCTCTATTTGGCGCCGGGCGTTCGCGTAAGCGCGGGCCTGACCAAAGCCCTGGCAAAAACCTTGCGATCTTACGCAAACTGGCAGGGGTTAAGCAGCGTCACGATCGACCGGGCAGATCCAGAAGCGTTGCGCCTGGAGCTGACAGCGCGCCTGGAGAATGGGCAAACACCCGGCTTAAAATGAAGCCCTATTCACGACAAACAGGCTTATAAGACTCGTGATATCATCGAGACATGGAACAAAAGAACCCTTCCCATCTGGCAGATCCCAATCTTCCGGCAGGAAACGCAACTGAGAAATCAACGCAAACCAACTCAATCGAAAAACAAGATTTTTGGGAGCGGATACGGCGTTTGGGGCTTGAACCCGCCGTTATGCGCGGTCTGACATTGGCTGCCACGGTGGCAATGATGGCGCTGGTGGTTTGGGTGATGAGCCGGTACTACGTCAGCATTGAGGGTCAAAGAGCCGCGGAAGTGAAAGCGGTTGCGGCGACGCAGTCAGCACCATCGGATGCGGAAATGACCCTTGCGCAGGTCGCAGAACCGGCAGTGGAAAGCGACGCGATAAGGCGGGATGTGAACCTGGATACAGTGCTGCCAATGCGCGCGCGTACGGAAATTATCAACTACACCGTCCAGGCAGGTGACAATCTTTTCTCAGTCGCGCAGCGCTTCAACCTCCAGCCAGAAACCATCCTCTGGAGCAACCGGTACATTCTTGGAGATGACCCACACTTCATCTACCCAGGTCAGCAATTGCTGATCTCGCCGGTGGACGGCACTCTGCACCGTTGGAGTGCTGGTGAGGGATTGAATGGCGTGGCTGAATTTTACAAGGTTTCTCCGGATGAGATCGTTAATTACCCCGGGAATCATCTTGCGGTTTCCACATTGGGTGATTATGCCTCCCCGAACATCACCCCGGGTACCATGTTGGTGGTGCCAGGTGGCAAGGGGGAATTTACCGATTGGCGCACGCCACGCATCACCCGCGAAGATCCGGCAACGGCGCTCAACGTGGGACCCGGAGCATGCACTGAAAGCTACGACGGGGTGGTCGGAACGCTCAACTTCCGCTGGCCGGTCGAAGGCCACACACTATCCGGTTATGATTATGCCCCATCGGCAAATCATCTTGGCATTGATCTTGGTGGGGAAATGGGTGATCCCATAAAGACGGTCGATAACGGCGTTGTGGTCTATGCCGGCTGGAATGATTGGGGCTATGGGAATATGGTGGTCGTGGATCACGGTTTTGGCTGGCAATCGCTTTACGGACACCTGGCAACGGTGGAAGTGGTCTGCGGACAGGAAGTTTATGCCGGAGATGTGCTTGGCAGCATGGGGGACACTGGCGAAGCTGACGGCGTGCACCTGCATTTTGAGCTGCGCAGCGATGAATATGGACGCGTGAACCCCTGGGATTTTCTGCAATGAGTTCTAGGAACCTGCTCTTGCTGCTGCTCTGCCTGCTTGTGCTATCCGCCTGCGCGGTGAACGCAAATACGCCAAGCCCGACCGCCTCATTGCCGCCAGCAACCAAAACCCCAAGCCCAACGCCGACAGCAAGCCCAACGCCCACCCCTACCAGCACATGCACGCCGCTCCCCAGCGCAACGCCTGTACCCCCAACCCCAACGCTATCGCTCAACCAGCAGCGCGAAGCCGGGCTCTATGAAGCAAGTCTCCACTACCTGGCAGATACGGCTGAAAAAGCTGATTTGGTTGCGCGTGAAATTAACTTTGCCTCCGGACCACATGAATCAGCCGATAACGCCTGTGGTCCGCTGACGGTTGCGATACTGCGGGATGGCAACTATTTACCTGAGGATGCAAACCCTCACGAGATGTGGCTGCTTTGCCCTCGTGAAGATATCCCGGAGTGCCACGGACTTGACATACTGGATCAATACTTCTTTCCACGCTCAGATTACGACTATATCCGCATAGACGAAAGCATCGGCAGCTATGATTGGGCTAAGAATCCGCTCCAACCGGGAGACTGGCTCTACCTGTTTGTTCGCAAGGGTATTTCCAAATATGACGGCTTCGACCATATGCTGGTGGTAACAAGGGTGGACGAACGCGGCAGGGCGTATAGCGTGACCAACATCAACAAAGGTGAAGGTTTTGTGATCCAGGAGGAACTGCTCTACGACCCGCGGCGTGCCGCTGTGGGGCTGTTTTCAGAGCTCACCAATGACCAGCTGCGGAAAGAGCTCGGCATGACCGGTACGGCTGGCTTCCTTTTGATCCGAGCCAAAGCAAGCTCACTTCCCTGATTCTCACAATCATTGTACTAATTCAACAATTTTATTATGTTTTGCATATAATTGTGATCTAAAATAAGAGTAATAGACAATAAAGAGGAGAATTATGGAACAAAAAGATCTTAGCCTCCGTATCTGGGACCTGCTGCGGGACGCATCAGTCAATACAGAATTCATGATGACTGAGTTTAGCTCGCAAAGTAAACTATCCCGACTGCAAG
The DNA here is from genome assembly GCA_002435825.1 of Anaerolineaceae bacterium UBA6133. Taxonomy (GTDB): domain Bacteria; phylum Chloroflexota; class Anaerolineae; order Anaerolineales; family Anaerolineaceae; genus Mesolinea. Next base: position 27,325 of record DIVL01000028.1, on the reverse strand, counting down.
GTCGCACCCTGCTGCAAATCTTCATCCAGGAGAGAGTCAGATTGAGCGATCTGGCGGAGATCATGGGAATGAACCCGGGCAATCTCAGCCGCGTTTGCCAGGCACTCGAACGTGACTCCTTGCTGCAGCGTGAGCGTAATATGGAGGATCGCCGGGAATGGACCATCTCCTTGACCGAAGAGGGTCACAAAGTTATCCAGGGAGTTGTGGACAGCATCAAAGCATCGTTCAAAAACTTTTTGGAGGAACATTCTGAAGGAGAATTGGAACAGCTGGTGAGGTTATGGAGTGACTACAACCAGTATTTCAACCGGACCCTGCTGGAATACCGTGCCGCAAAGGAATAAGCAGCCTTTTCCCAACAAACCACGAGGTGAAAGTCCTCAGAAATCCAAACTCAAACAGAGACCCCATGTTGAAACGTGGGGTTTTTTGTTCCTCACAACCTGCTCTGCTTACCTCGAGCGTGCTACAATTAAGACATGGATCCCGCAGAGCTAAGTGACCCACGCCCTTCGCCTATCGCCGGCAGCTGGTACCCCGCTAAACCGGAGGTATTGCGCAGCATGATCGAAGGCTTTCTGGAAGAAGCTGTCCTGCCTGTTTTTGAGGGACAGCCGGTGGGTTTGATCGTGCCCCATGCTGGTTACATCTATTCCGGTCTGACTGCCGCGCATGCTTTCAAAGCGCTTCAGAGCAGACAATTTGCGCGTGTGATTGTCCTCTCCCCTTCCCACCAGCCTTACCGCCAGCCCCTGTTGACCACAGCCCACGACGCCTACGCGACGCCGCTCGGGCTTGTGCCAGTCGATCGCGAAGCCCTCGGGAAATTTGACACATATCTAAGAAAAGATAGCGGCTTTGAGCTTGCCTCGGTGCGGAGAGATCAGGAACATTCCCTCGAGATTGAATTGCCGTTTCTGCAGACAACTCTGCCGGGAGGTTTCAGTCTTATTCCGCTGATGATGGTGGACCAGTCCGCGGCAATGGTGCGCCCGCTTTCAAACGCCCTGGTCAAACTGATCCAGAGCTTCCCGCAGGAGGAAAGTACCCTTTTGGTGGGCTCGAGTGATCTATCGCATTTTTACTCCGAACGAGTGGCTAACCGCCTGGATGGGAATCTCGCCCAGGCAGTGCAGGAATTCGATCTGAATGCCTTTTATCAACACAAACAACGCGGCGAGATGGAAGCCTGTGGTCTGGCGCCAATGGCAGCCGTGCTGCAAACCTCTAAGCTTTTAGGGGCAGACCAGGTGACTATCGCCGACTACCGCACTTCCGCGGCTGTAACGGGAGATAGAAGCAGCGTAGTGGGTTACCTTTCGGCTGTAATTTCCACCGGAAAGGCAGCGACACATGATTAAACGCTCCTGGAGAGTCCTCGCGAGCTCAGTGGTGCTTCTTATGGTCGCGCTCAACCTGGCTGCATGCCAGAAACCGCTTCAGGGCAGACCAACCGCCTTGCCCACCGTTCTACCAACGGCCAGCATCACGCCCACTCCCTCGCAAACGCCAACCCAGTTGCCCACGGTGACAATGACCCCCACCGCTACAGCGACCGCAACCGAAACGCCCGTCCCAACCGCCACAAACACTGCCACACCCACCCCCATTCCCACCCGCCTGGCAGCGCTTTTCCCCCTGACTGCCGGCGGTCAGCAAACGGTGGACTTCGGCTATCACTACATCACTCGACGCGACAACCGTGAGGACGGCAGCTTGCGCAACCTCAGCGCCATGGTTAGCTTTCAGCTCATGGATCGCGGTATTCACAGCGAAACGGTCAAGATTCTCGGCGAGGATGTCACCGTTTACTATCTGCGGGTAAGACACGTCTTTGACCAGACCAACCTGGAAGTCAAACTTGTGCTGACGGGTTTGTACGGGCAGAACATTCCGATTGCAGGTATGCCGGCGGATGGTTCCTCCTACATCAGCCTGCGAACACAAGAATCCGACGAACCATTTGAGCCCTGGAAGTTACACCAGGACTGGAGCCTGCCGCTGGACCAGCGCGCGCCGCTCTTCGAGACCGTGCGCCTGCCGGACTTTGAGACAACCTTGCACAACCTGCCCGACCAGGTGATCGTGTTGGCGGACCATCCCGTCATCCTTGACCCGGATGGGTGGACTCAAATCTACATCGATATGGACCGGGTCAGCGCTTCCGCAGCCCGCTTCCAACCCTTCTTTAGCTTCAACGAATTTGACCAGATGACCGGTCAAAGCACCCAGGCAAACGTCTGGATGGACTACCTGGTCAACAACACGGATATCCCTAATAATCAGTACAACCGGATGTACTTTGCCGCCGATTTCCTGGTTATCATCACCCCCTGATGGCAGGCTGCGCTTGAAACCTTTCGCTGATGTAAGCATCAACCTGGCTCAGATCGACAAAAGCTATCACTACCTGGTTCCGGAAGAGCTTGGCGAGGCGCTTCAACCTGGCTGCCTGGTGGCAGTGCCCTTTGGCAAGCAGGTTGTTCAGGGCGTTGTGCTGAGTTTGCTGGACGATAGCGATGTGCAGGGGCTGCTGCCGATCCAGGCGGTCTTATCCGAAGATACCGTGTTGACCGAAACGCAGTTGAACTTGGCGAAGTGGATGGCAGAGGCATGGTACGCACCGCTCGGAGCCTGCATAAACCTGATGATCCCGGTTGGTTTCTCTCGTCGGGCTGACATCGTCGTCACGCTCACGGCACAGGATGGATACGACGAGAGCGTATTCAAGCCTGTGCAAAAACGCCTCCTGAAGCTGCTAAAAAAACGCGGACCCTTGCGCGGCAGGCAACTGGACCGGGCTTTTGGCGAGATAGAGTGGCGCGGCAGCCTGGAGGGCTTGCGCTCAGCAGGGCTTGTGCGCACCGGCAACATTCTGCCGCCGCCAGGCATAGCGCCAAAAACGCTGCGCACTGCCGCGCTCTCTTTACCCCCTGCTGCCATTGAAGCTCTCACCCTTGAGCAGCTCGGACGAAACGACACCACTCAGCAAAGGCGAAAAAAGGTTCTGGAATTACTTTCACGAGAATCCTTTCCAATCGATTTCTCGTGGATTTATGCCGAAACAGGCGCTGTGTATGCCGATCTAAAGTTCCTCGCTGAAGCCGGTTTGCTGCACTTCAAGGAAACTGAGGTCTGGCGTGACCCCCTGGAGGAAATCCAGGTCAAACCAGATGTCATTCCCACGCTCACCACGGACCAGGAAAAAGTCTGGCAGCAGATCCAGCCGGGATTGGGGCAGGCAGACCAGAAGCCCTACCTGCTGCACGGCGTCACGGGTTCAGGCAAGACCGAGATTTACATGCGGGCAGCAGCGGAAATGCTGGCAAAAGGGCAGCAGGTGCTGATGATGGTGCCGGAGATTGCCATGACCCCCCAGACCGTGCGGCGCTTCATGGCACGCTTTCCCAACCAGGTCGGTCTGTACCACTCCAAGCTCTCAGATGGCGAACGCTACGACACCTGGCGCAGAGCTCGCAGCGGTGATCTGAAGCTGATCGTCGGCTCACGCAGCGCTTTGTTTGTGCCTCTGCCAAACCTTGGCATGATAGCGATCGATGAATGTGACCACGACTCGTATGATGAAACCGAGCGTGAACCGTTCTACCACGCCGTGGAGACAGCTGAAAGCCTGGCAAAGCTGAGCGGCGCTAATTTGATCCTGGGTAGTGCCACCCCTCGCATAACTCAGTATTTCAAAGCCCGCCGGGGAGAAATAAAACTGCTGAGCCTGCCCAACCGCATTCTGGCGCATCGCGCGGAGGTTTCTCAACCAGGCAAGGCGGATGAACTAATCACGCTGGAGCTGCCCAAAGTGAACGTAGTGGATATGCGCGCGGAGCTTCGGGCTGGCAACAGCAGCGTGCTTTCCAAGACCCTGCGCGATAAGCTTGCCCTGACACTGCAGGCTGGTCAACAGGCGATCCTGTTCCTGAACCGGCGCGGCAAGGCAACCTACGTCTTTTGCCGCCAATGCGGCTACACGCTGCGCTGCCCAAGAGACGAGCATCCCCTGGTTTATCACGGCGCGAGGCAGGGCTTGATCTGTCATTTGTGTGGTTACACCCGCCAGATGCCCAAAAAATGCCCGGATTGCGGCAGCACCCAGATTCGCCAACTTGGCTTGGGAACGGTACGTCTCGAAGAAGTGGTTCAGAAGGAGTTCCCCGCTGCGCGTCTTTTACGCTGGGATGCCGACACAACACGCCATAAGGGCGAGCACGAACTGATCCTCTCGCATTTCAGCGCTCACCGGGCGGACGTCCTGATCGGGACGCAAATGCTCGCCAAGGGTCTGGACCTGCCGCTGGTGACGCTGGTTGGGATCGTGCTGGCGGAAGTTGGTCTGAATCTGCCCGATTATCGCGCCGCCGAGCGCAGCTTCCAGGTGCTCACCCAGGTGGCTGGTCGGGCAGGCAGGAGCCCCCTGGGCGGGCAGGTGGTTCTGCAAACCTATCAGCCTGAGAATTACGTGATCCAGGCTGCCTCACGCCACGATTTTGAGGGTTTTTACCAGCAGGAACTTGAATTGCGCAGGGCTTTAAACTATCCGCCTTATTCCCGTTTGATCCGGCTGGAATACCGCCACTCTATCGAAACCAGGGCGCAAAGCCATGCACAGAGAATGGCAGATTTGCTGAGCGCTGAGATCTCTGACCGGGAAATGTGGCAAACCAGCTTCATCGGTCCGGTGCCAGCCTATTATCGCAAAGTCGGCGGGCAGTTTCGCTGGCAGATCATCCTGCGCGGTCCAAATCCGATGCCTTTACTGGATGCCCTGCCATTGCGTGGTTGGCAGGTGCAGATTGACCCATCTGACCTGCTATAATTGATGTCTGAGCCTGTTCACAGGTCAAAATTAGCCTTCTTGGAGCTTTACTATGAACCAACGCCAGGAACTGATCGGTTGGGAAGATGTCCATCGCTTGATCGACAATCTGATGCAGCAATTTGACCACCAATACAGCGTGCTGCTGATGATCACCCGCGGGGGTATTGTGCCGGGAGGTTTCCTGGCAGAAGCAATGGATATCCGCAGTATCTACACCGCTTCAGTCGATTTTTTTGACCCCCTCGAAAGTGCCGGACAACCCAAATCCCGCTACCTGGCATGGCCTAAGTTTTTGCAGTTCCCGGAAAATGCCGCCCTGAACGATGAGCGCGTGCTGATCGTGGACGACGTATGGGGTTCAGGTCGGACGATTACCGCAGTCCGCAAACGCGTGGCAGCAGCTGGGGGTTTGCCGTCCACCTGCGTCTTGCACTTCAATCCTTATCGAAACCTGTTCGATTCCAGCAGACCTGATTATTACGGCGCAACCACAGATGCCTGGATCATTTACCCCTGGGAAGTTGAACACGGTTTTCGCAACCGCTTGCTTCCCAACAAATCCTGAACTGGAGACTCCTATGAGCGAGACTACTGCCCAAAAACCGTTGCATTGGTACGACGCTATCACCATTAATGTCTACTTTTTTGCGCTGACGCTGCGGAGCCAGACCCTGACGCCGTTGATCGTGCCACTCCTGGTGCAGCAGTTCGTTGGGGAAGCGACCAAAGGGACAAGTTATGGCAATCTGCGCCTGGTCTCGCTGATGGTAGCGCTGCTCGTGCAGGCGGTTGCGGGCATGCTCTCAGACCACAACACTTCACGCTGGGGCAGGAGAAGACCGTTCATTCTGGCAAGCACGGTGCTGGAGATCATTGCATTCCTCGGGGTGGGATGGATTGCTGGCAGAATGGTTGGAATGGCTGGATACTGGGCACTCTTTGCAGTGATTGTCTGCTCGATGGTCTTCTCCAATATCGGGCATGGGGCCGCCCAGGGCCTGATCCCCGACCTGGTTCCGCCTTCACAAAGGGGCAGATACTCTGGCATCAAAGCCTTCTTCGAGTTGCCACTACCGCTAATTATCGTGGCATTTACCATTTCCAGGATGGTCACTGCGGGTAACCTTTGGGGAGCAATCCTGGCAATGATAGCCGTATTCGTCGTTGCAACCGTTCTAACCATGATGGTCAGGGAAACGCCATTAAAGCAGCCGACAAAGCCAATGGACTGGACAGGTATCCTGCGCCTGGTGGCAATGACTGGGCTATTCACCCTGGTGATCGTGCTGGTTGGCACGGGGGTGCGCTGGCTGCTGCCGCACATCCTTGCGCTGAAAGGTTCTCTGTCACTGGTGCTGATCGGCGTGGTGGGTGTGGCAGGCATGCTGCTGGCAGTGGTGCTGGGGGTGATCGCCTCAGTGCGGATCAGCCTCGGCAAAGAAGCCGGGAAGCACCCAAGCTTCACCTGGTGGGTGATCAACCGCCTGGCATTTCTGGTTGGAGCAAATAACCTCGCCAGCTTTGTGCTGTATTTTATCCAGGAGCGTTTTCCGGAGCTGCAGGGAAGCGCGGCAGCCGAGCCGGCCTCATTGCTGATGATGGTGGTAGGCGTGGCCATCCTGGTGATTTCGATCCCTTCCGGCTGGCTCACGGATAAGTTTGGCGCCAAACTGATACTGCTGGTCAGTGGACTGCTGGCAACCCTGGGGACAATCGTTGTAATCATGTCGCGCACCATGCCGGTGATGTTTGTTGGAGGGGTATTGATTGGGTTGGCAACTGGCGCGTTCTTCTCCTCAAACTGGGCGCTTGGGACTTCCATCGTACCCAAGGAAGAAGCCGGACGCTGGCTGGGGATTTCCAACCTGGCTGGTGCAGGTGCTGGCGCAGTGGGCGCGTATATCGGTGGACCGATCGGGGATGGTGCCGGATACGTGCTTCTGATGGGGCTCTACGGGTTCCTGTTCCTGTTCTCCACCCTGGCATTGATCAAGATCAAACCCGAGGCGAGTGTCTAAGCCAGCATCCGTCATCGCAAGGAGCGAAGCGACGTGGCGATCTCAACCTTAGGTCCGAATGACCCTCAACTGTTCACTCCAATACAGTTCCTGGGCGGTGGGTTGGCTATATAAAATGCTTGCCGATCCAGCACTCGTTAACGCCAATCCACCCTACGGATAGACCTTGACTCAAATCCAGCTCCAGGTCGGGTTGCGTACATACTTTGACCCGACATCCAGGGTACCCCATGCGTCATCGCGAAGAGCGAAGCGACGTGGCGATCTCAACCTTAGGTCCGAATGACCCTCAACTGTTACCTCCAATACAATTCCCCCACCCCCGTCATCGCGAGGAGCGAAGCGACGTGGCGATCTCAACCTTAGGTCCGAATGACCCTCAACTGTTCACTCCAATACAGTTCCTGGGCGGTGGGTTGGCTATATAAAATGCTTGCCGATCCAGCACTCGTTAACGCCAATCCACCCTACGGATAGACCTTGACTCAAATCCAGCTCCAGGTCGGGTTGCGGGTTTCAACCCAACATCTAGGGCACATCTATATGTTTCATCCGGAAAGGCGCAAGACCGTTCCCTAAAAATCGACATCCGGAACGGCGCAAGGCCGTTCCCTACGAATCGAAATACGTCGTCCGTCGAACAATTCGGCTCGCTACGTTACTAACACTTCTGCCTGGGAGCCTTCCTGGGTTTTGGTGACTTCGATCCGATCCGGGAAGAAGTCTTTTAGCTCCTCGATGTGCGTGATGATCAGGATCTTGCGGAAATCCTGGCGGATCAGGTTGATGGCTTCCACCAGGCGCTGGCGTCCCTGCGTGTCCTGGTTGCCGAAGCCCTCGTCAATCACCAACGTCTGCAGTTTGGCACCCGCCCGTTTTGCCAGCACGCGCGAAAGTGCCAGGCGAATGGCGAAATTGATCCTGAAGGCTTCGCCCCCACTGAAGGTTTCGTAATCCCGCACAGCCCCACCGTGACTGATGTTGATGTCGAGTGTTTCGCGTTTGTCGCTGCGTTTGGCGTCTTTATATTCGCGTTGGGTTGGGAAACTGACACTCATGGTATGGTCCGAGAGCCGGCTGAGGATGTCGTTGGCTTGATCTTCCAATTCGGGGATCGCCTGCTCGATCAACATCGCGGGCACCCCGTCTTTGCCAAAGGCTTTCTGGACCTGCTCGAGGTCGCGGATGGTGCGGCGGGTGGCTTCCGCATCCTGCCTGATTGTGGCAAGGTTTTGCTTCTGCTGTTCGATCGTAGCAAGCTGCTGGCGGATGCCGCCGAGGCGCATTTGCACCCTGGAGACGGTTAATTTGGCGCTGGTAAGGGCTGCCTGGGTCTGGTCGATGTCCGGCAAGCCCGCCTGGGCAGCAGCCAGTTCCGCAGCTTTTGAGTCATACTCAGCTTGAAAGTGTCCTTTTTCTACAACTGCAGCCTGCAGGTTTGCACTTAAGTCTGCCAGAGCTGCCTGCAGCTCTTCCACCGCGCTTTGAGCCGTTTGCAGGCTGTTATAGGCGTCCACCGCGGGGCGGGCTGCTGCTTCTTCTGCCTTGAGCTGCTGGTGGGCGCGTGCATCATAACCCAGCTCAGCCAGCCGCGCTTCCACTTCGGTAATCTTTACGCGGACATCCGGCAGAAAATTGTCTGCTTCGAGCGATTCCTCTGCCCTTGCCAGGTTGAGGGCGCCTTCTGCCTGCCAGGTTTTCTCATTTTTCCGAATTTCCTGCAGGCGCAGGTCAAGCTTGGCAATCTCATTCTTGTATTGCACCAGTTCGGATTTATTCTTTTCAAGGTCGCGGCGCGCCTGGCGTAAAGCCACCTCTTCCTCTTCAGCCTCTTCAACCGCCTTCTTATTGGCACGGTGCTGGTCGCCAAGCGAGGTGCCTTTGGCGGTCAGTTCAGCGCTGAGCTCAGCGCGGTGCTCCTCCGTGAGCGGTTGACCGCAAAGGGGGCAGGCGGCGTCCGCTACATGCGCCAGCTGTGTGATGCGTTCGCTCAGGTCCTGCATGCGCGCCCGCAGTTCGCCATTTTCCAGGTGAAGGGCTTTCTTTTTAGTCTCAAGTGCTGTCAGCAAACTTTCCAGGTCCGCCGCGTTATTGATTTCCTGGGTCAGGGTCAAAACCATCTGCCCAATGTCCAGGCGCTGCTGCTCCAGGGCACGGGCGTCCAGCGCTGCCTGGCGGATGCGGGTTTCTTCCTGGCGCAGGTGCTCAGCGGTGGTGTTGAGGCGCTGCTTTTCCACCTCAAGCTGTTGGCGATAAGCTTTGAGTTCGCTTTCGATGGGGCGAAACTGTTCCGACTGGGCTTCAGCCTGGCGCAAGCGCTCAAGCAGCTGGTTATAAACATCATAGGAGGCTTTTATTCCCTCTGCGCGGGCGAGAGTGTTCTGGTGCGCGTGCAACCGCGCCAATCGCTCGGATTTCTGCCGTTCAAAGCCCTCTATGCGGTTTTGGGCGGCTGTCAGTTGACTGCCAAGCGCACTCACCGTCTGCTGCTGAGCTTCGAGCTTTTCTTTTTGCGCCAACTGCTGCTGGTAGCGCGCCGTTTGCAGCTCCACTTCGGTTGACGCCGCCTTCAACTCCTGCTCAGCGGCTTGAAATTCCGCGCGCTTGAGAGGTTCCTGGTCGAGTTCAGCCTGGATCTCTGCCAGCTTGCGCTCCCGGACATCAAGGTCAGTTTTTGCATCGCGGATGCGGGTTTTGGTGAATTCCTGGTACACCTCCCACTGGTCCAGCCCGAGGATGCTCGAGAGGATTTTCTTGCGGTCAGCCGGACGCTGCGTGGCAAAGGAATCAGCTTTCCCCTGCAAAAAGAAGGCGGCATTGACAAAAGTCTCATAGTCTAGCCGCAAGGTATTCTCAATCTTCGCCTGGGTGGCGCGCATGTTTTGCTCGGTCAGGATTTTCCAGGTGCCCTGCTCTCCCATGTTGGGGTTCAGGATCATGAAATCGAGCTGACTGCCTTTGCCGCGCGTGATGCTGCGCACAATCCGGTAGGTCTGGGACTCGTATTCAAAGTCCAGCTGCACTTCCGCCTTGGGCGAGCCAGTATTGATGATGGCTTCATCCCTCCGGCGGGCTTCCCCATAAAGGGCGTAAGTAATGGCATCCAAAAGGGAGGATTTCCCAGCACCATTCGGACCGGAAATGCAAGCCAAGTCAAAACCGGAGAAGTCGATCTCGACTGGATTGCGGTAGGAAATGAACCCGGAAATGCGCAGTTTAATCGGTATCATCGTCACCAAACCCTAACAGCTTGTTGTAATCAGCGGTGGTTGCGGGCTTCGCCGTCTCATCTTTATGAATTTCCTGCCAGAATTTATCGTCATAGCGCCGTGAACGGATGGGAATGGGCATGGGCACGCCCCAGCCGAGCATCAGCACTTCCTCTTTAGGCTGAAGCTTGGCAAGCATGCCGCGCAGGGAGCTTCGCCCCGCCAGACCGCTCAACACAGCGTTGATGTCATCCTCATCCCCGAGCGCTCCTGAGATGCGCGTTCCAAGCTGCGACATCACCTCGTCATAAATCTGCGACGGACGCTGGTCGATGATTAGCAGGGTCACGTAATACTTGCGCATTTCGCGCGCGATAGTGCTGAAAATGGTCTGCGAAGCCATTTCGCGGTTGAGCAGCTTGTGCGCCTCCTCAACCACCACTACCAGCGGGCGGGGTTCATTCTTTTTGTCCTTATGGTACTGGCTGGTGGCAGCTTCCCAGGTATCGCGGATTTTGCGTGTAATCAGGTTGGTGACCAGCAGGTAATCGAGTTCAGAATCGTAGCGTCCAAAGGAGAGGATCACATGCCGCCCAGCCTGGAGGGTATCGATGATCTCCGCCAGACCGTTGCTCGCGGGGCTGTCCGCCAGGTAGGGTCGGTTCATCAGGCGGCTGAGTTTGCTGCGCAAGCTTTCCGCTGCCAGCACATTCACACCCGCCTCATTTGCCCAGGCTTCCACGCTGTCGGCTGCCGGACGGCGCTTGCCTTCCTCATCTTCGTCAGTTGCCTTCCCGCGCATATGCATAAAGGCGGTGAACCAGTCTTCCCCAAAACTGGTCTGCAGGGCATCCAGCGTGGCAGCAGTGGTTTCCTTGAGGTTCAAGGCCTGGCTGAGCTGCAAGACATCTTCCGGGGTGATGTCTTTGTGCGCGATTTCGAGTTTAAAATCAGCATGCAAGGCACCAAAATCTGTACCCGCGCCCAAGCCCACCAACCTTACGCGTGCCGTAAACTGTTCCTTGAGCCCACTCACCGGCTTGCCGGTGTCAGAGGAGGTACTTGGAGGACCATACTCGTTGTGCATGTCGAAAATCAGGGTGGAAGCAATGTTGGCATGGATCAATCCCGCCAGGATCATGCGCGCCAGGAAGGACTTGCCCGAGCCGGTCGTGCCAAAAATACCCGACGAGCGTCGAACGAACTTTTCGAGGTTCAGGCAGACCGCGTGCCCCTGCTCGCGCGTTTCACCGACGCGGAAGATAGTTTTGCCGTCCTCCGTGCCGAAGATCTGGGCGATATCCTCGGCATTTGCCAACTTAACCGGCGCGTGATGGTCGGGCACGGTCTTTACCGTGATGGGTGTATCTTTCGTCGGTCGGTTTTGCGCCCAGGCTGCATATTCCGGGCTGGTTGGGTCCGGACCGCGGTCGAGCATCAGGGCGGGCATGACCGCCAGGTTGGTGTAGAGCGTACTCTGGTTGAGGTACTGCCCCAGGCGCGGACTGAAGCGCTCGGTGTTCAGTTGGCTGGCATAGTTGGGGTCAATGGCTGCCAATTGGAGGTCTGTTACCAGCCCATAAAAGCGCAAGCTGCCGCTATCCATCACCACAAAAGCCCCTTCCTGCACCGTTTGTGCCGGCACGGTCAGCTTCACCTGCAGGTTGGCTTCAAGACCGCCCCCAGTCACAAAGCCGATGGGCGGGTTGTCATTGCTGAAATCTGTTTGGGGTTCCATCATGCGTTACTCCAGTTCTGAAAGGGCGTCCAACGCCTGGGTCAGGCGCGGGTAGTCATCTCTTAGCAGGACGATCAATCTCTGGCAGGCTGCCTCGTACCACTCAGGGTTGCCCAGCGAGTCCTGCACGCGGCGCGCTTGGGAGAGGTGCGACACCAGCAGCTCCTCAACTGGCTGGTCCACCAGGCGCAGGATGTGGCGCAGGTAGGAATAGCCGTGGCCGGTGAAGCGCGCCACTTCGGCTGAGTCGCACAGGAAGAGTTGGTCCAGGCTGAGCGGCGGGCGGGGCGGAAGCTGGTGGTGGATCTGACCTTCGCTCTGATAGCCAATCGTGAGCACGTGGATCTCGACTGGCAAATTCCTGTTGTAGCGGTTGTCGGCAGTATACTCCCCGGGGATGCTCACCCCCGAGACAAGCTGCCTTACGAGCCCATCATCATTGATGCTGATGTTGGTGATCAGCCCATAGACATCGGTCTGATCTTCCAGGGATGCTCTGACCAGCGAGCCAAAAGCCGGGGTTTCCAGCTCCCTGACGCGGCAGCCTGCCACAAACTGGCTGTTGTCGGCGCGCAGGAGCTTGCCAATTGGGATCGAACGGGACGAATCGTTCATGAGAGTCCTTTCAGGTAATCTTTGTTTGAACGTTGTTGGCGGGCACGAATCTGGGGATCAAGCTGGCTCTGCAAGATCACTTCGACCTCATCCGCTTCGATGCGCTTGACAATGGCCAGCTCATGCGACCGATGCAAGAGGTAGGGGTAAGGGTGAGAATCAAGCACCTGGGCTTCCTTGTAGATCACGGCATGCAGCTTGTCCACCAGGCCGGGCACTTCGGTAACCCACAGGGGGAATTCAAGGCGAACCAGGCAGGATTCCGTCTCATCACAGCTGACGTTCAGGTAAAAGAACGCAACCGGCAAGCTGTTGGCAGGTTTTCTGGCGTTACGGGTGATGGCTTCGAAGATCGCGGAGCGTTCTCCTGGCAAACGCAGGATTTCCTGCAAGATGAAACGGTCGCTCAGGTTGAGCTCGCGATTATTGGACTCGAGCGGTAAGCCCTGGCGCTTGCACTGGAAGATCGCCAGCATGCGGCTGAGCATGGCGGAACCGGGCTTATCAATGTAACCGGCCGTCACCACACCGCGCTGCCGTAAGTCCTGGTCAATTTCAAAGACTTCCTGCTGCACCTGCTGACCCCGGTCGCCCTGGATGGTAGAGCGGTAGAAGACGTCCAGCGGACCATCGGTGAGGGTGATAACAGGCTCAAGGTCCTCAGGCGAGACTGCCTGGCGGATCAATTTGCGCTCCGCCAGGTCGCGCAGGAGCGCCACTTCATCCTCGCCAATCAGATTTCCCTGATCGGTCTGGATCTGGTCCATGGCGAGCAATTCGGTCTCAACCCTGATCTCAGGGGGTTCACCACTGCCAATGTGCGCCTTGATCAAGCCGACGTTGACCACGCCGAACTGCAAGGCACGATGCCGGCTGGGGACGATCTGGGAGCCATCTGCCGCAATCAGGGTATAACACTCGGGTGCCTGGGGCAGAGGCATGTGGGTCAGGATCGGCTCGTTGGTCGGTTTTGCCAGGTAGAGGTTCGTCAGCTGTTGTTCAGCCTCCTCAATTGCCTGGCGCAGCAGGTCAGGATCCGCAGCGGCTTCGCTGAGCAGGCTCTGCAGCGCCGCAGAGCGGGCGGCTTGTTCTGCCTGCCAGGCAGCGTATTGGGCTGCGAATTGACCCTGGCTGTGTTCTAACTGAGCATAATTTACCGGCATACTCTCCTTAAAGGCAGTTTGTCTCCTTATTATATCCAAGCCAGGGAATCAAAATGGAACAAAAAAGCCCCACATGACGTTAATAGGACAGATTTATGACAATCTAAGGAGAATAAAATGAACAAGAAACACCTATTCACATTTATTGCTTTGCTGTTAGTTGCCACTATTGGACTCTCAGCTTGTACTATGCTGCCAGTTCAGCAAGCCGATGCAACAAACACTTCCCCGCAATCCGCGTCAGCTCCGCTTCGCACTATGAGCGTGACGGGAACCGGAAAGGTTATGCTCGTGCCAGACCTGGCGTATATCAACATTGGTGTCCGCAGTGAGGCACAGGATGTCTCTTCTGCTCTTGCAGCCAACAACACCCAGGCAACCGCAATTTCTGATGCGATCAAAGCCATGGGCGTTGAGGAAAAAGATTTACAGACTGCGAACTTCAATGTCTACTCAATCCAGCAGTACGATCAGATGGGTCAACCCAGCTACATCAGCTATTCGGTTGAAAACACCCTGTATGTGACCGTGCGTGACCTGACCAAACTGAGCCAGGTTCTGGATGCGGCGCTGAGCGCTGGCGCCAACCAGATATACGGTATCAACTTCGATATCGCCAATCGCCAGGCTGCTCTCGATCAGGCAAGAGACCTTGCCATCAAGGATGCCGAAGCAAAAGCGCTGGCAACGGCTGCTACAGCTGGTGTCACCTTGGGTCAAATTCAGACCATCAACGTGTCTAACACCTCTTATGTGCAGCCCTATTCACCCTACGGTATGGGCGGTGGTGCGGCAATGGATGCATACTCATCCGTGCCCGTCTCAGCCGGACAGATCGTGGTCACATTTGACGCAAACCTGATCTACGTAATCGAATAAGCGCTCCTGCTTTCTACAAGAAGCTCGAAATCATCACCCCGGAAAAGAACATCTTTCCGGGGTGTTTTTTTGTTCAACTTACCAGGGCAAATGCAGCATATTTCCAAGAATATTTTCGTTACTGTGAGCCACATTGCCCAGCAATTTCATGGGTTACTCTGACATCGGATTGGCAAAGTGACGAAGCAATTTCGTCTTTGCATGATGAGATCGCTTTACCCTGCTGCGCGGGCACAGGCGCAACCCTTGTAAAAAGACACAAGGGCAGGAGAGGCTCGCGATGACGGCGGGGGCGTCATTGCGAATCACTTTGTCAAGTCACCTCGCGGGATATCCTGGCATCAGTTGACAAAGTGATGAAGCAATCTCGTATCCTAAAGAAGTGTAGAACTTGAACAGCGAGAGTGCTTCGCAAAAGAGACTCGCGATGACGGAATCAAGATGAGATAACTTCGCTTCTCTTACAATAAAAGGCTCATGATGCTATTGCCCTGTGCTTTTTCCAAGTTCACCAGAAATTGGAGAAGCTGCATGATAAAATTACATATCACTTATTACAAACCGATAAGGGGCAGGAAGAATTCATACCATCCAGCAGGCAAAAGCCTGATGAAGAAGAGGAGACTTTATGAGCATTCATCCACTGGCAGGCAAACCCGCGCCGATCGAATCACTCACCAACATCCCGCGCTTGATCTCAGCCTACTACACGCAGCACCCCGAACCGGGCAACCCAGCTCAGGCGGTCGCTTTTGGCACCTCGGGGCATCGCGGCAGCTCGCTGAACGGCAGTTTCAACGATGACCACGTGGCTGCCATCAGCCAGGCGATCTACGAATACCGCCGCGGCGAGGGCATCACTGGTCCACTTTTCATGGGCATGGACACTCACGGGCTTTCGGAGCCGGCGCTTTATACCGCCATTGAGGTCTTCGCAGGCAACGCGATGGAGATCCATATCCATCAAAAGCATCAATACACCCCCACGCCGGTCATCTCACACGCCATCCTGACCTGGAATGCGAGCCACAAGGGCGTGCAAGCGGATGGGGTTGTCATTTCCCCTTCGCACAACCCTCCCGAAGACGGCGGTTTCAAGTACAACCCACCCAACGGCGGTCCAGCCGACACGGTCACCACCAAGTGGATCCAGAACCGCGCCAACGAGATCATCGCCAACGATATGTTGGATGTGCGCCGGATGCCACTCAACAAGGCCATGGCAGCCGACACAACCAAACAAATCGACCTGCTGAATCCTTATCTAAAAGACCTGATCAACGTGGTTGATATGCAGGCGATCGCCGACTCGGGCATCCACATCGGCGTTGATCCGCTGGGCGGTTCGGGCATTGCCTATTGGGAACCCATGGCTGAGATGTACGGGCTCAATCTTGAGGTTGTCAACAAACGCGTTGACCCGACTTTCTCCTTCATGACCCTGGATAGGGATGGCAAGATCCGAATGGATTGCTCCTCCCCCTACGCGATGGCCAGCCTGGTTGCCATGAAAGATGATTTTGACATCTCCTTTGGCAACGATGTTGATTACGACCGGCACGGCATCGTCACCCCCAGCGTGGGCTTGATGAACCCCAACGCTTACCTCAGTGTGGCGATTTGGTACCTCTTCCAGCACCGTCCTGGTTGGCCGGCAGAAGCCGCTGTTGGAAAAACGCTGGTTTCCAGTTCGATCATCGACAAAGTGGTCAAAAAAATCGGTCGTAAACTGTGCGAAGTGCCGGTGGGCTTCAAGTGGTTTGTTCCCGGACTGCTGGATGGCAGCATCGGCTTCGGCGGGGAGGAAAGCGCCGGGGCTTCGTTCCTGCGTAAAAACGGCGAGACCTGGACGACCGATAAGGATGGGATTATCCTCAACCTGCTGGCTGCGGAGATGCTGGCTGTGACCGGTAAGGATCCGGGGCTGCATTACCAGGCGCTCGAGGCGGAGTTGGGCGGAAGTTTCTATGCCCGCCAGGACGCGCCCGCGAACGCCAAACAGAAATCGATTTTGGGCAACCTTTCTCCGGACCTGGTGAAAGCTGAGATGATGGCTGGAGATCCGATTTTAGATAAGCTCACCGCCGCCACCTGCAATCACGCGCCAATTGGCGGACTGAAGGTGACCACCGAGAACGGCTGGTTCGCCGCCAGACCTTCGGGAACGGAAGATATTTACAAGATCTACGCCGAGAGTCTCAAGAGCGCCGAGCACCTGGCCCAGATCCAAAAGGAAGCCCGCGAGATCGTCGACGCGGCGTTGGGACAATAAGAATCGATCGTGCCGGTCTCTTGAGTGCGAAGCCTCCCTGTGGGACCGTGCACGCTGCTTGACCGTAGGTCTCCCAGTCTCAACGGGTAACCACGAACCTAAAGAGGTTAATTGTTTTAGGGGCAGTAATGTAGGCCGGATTGCGTTTCACCTGCCCCTGAGCGTAGCGAATGGGGTTCAATCCGGCTTTTTTGAAGGTCGGAATGAGACCGCCCCAAACCTTTTGCCAGCAATTTACCTCTCGCGGGCTCACTCCGACGTTTACATCATCGGCGGAGGGTTGATGGCCGCATCAACCAAGAAGTCATGGAAAAGGCAAGCCCTTTCCCTACGGCGATCGGGTATCAAATACGTCCTGTAGGGTCGATGGCCTGCCTCGACCGAAACGGGTAATCACGCGGGTCACCACGGGGGGGGTTCCGCCTACAAGGGTATTTCCGGATAAGGGCGACGCGGGCGTCTCCCCTACGGCGACTTTACAATCCAAAAAACATGAAAAAATAATACCCCACTGCCATAGCCCAGAGCATCGAATCCAGGCGGTCGAGCACGCCGCCGTGACCAGGGATCAAACTGCCAGTATCCTTCACTGCCAGCGTGCGTTTGATCAGGCTCATGAGCGTATCCCCAAAGAACGCCGTCGGACCCATCAAAAACCCTAAAACCGCGCCATTAAACATTCCCAACTCCGGCAATGGCTTGCGCAGGATCCAGCCGATCAATACTCCCGAAAGCAGTCCCACCAGCGTGCCGCCGATCAAACCTTCAAGGGTCTTTTTCGGGCTGAGCCTGGGCGCAACCTTGCGCTTTCCAAACCGACTGCCGATCAAATACGCGCCGGTATCCACCAGCCACACCAGTGCAATCGTCACCAGCAGCCAAAGGTTTCCATGCGGCTGGCTTTGATTGAGCGAGATGCCATAAGCCCCCAAGACGCCAATAAAGAACACGCCAAAAACCTGCAGCCCCAGGCAGATGAAGGCTTGCTCATCCCCATGCTCGTACTGCCAGAGACTGTAACCACCCAGCAACACCAGGATCACCGTCCACGCCAGCGGCTCCAGCCATGCGGTCAGGAATATACGCAGTAAGACCAGCATGCAAATGGCGGCAATCATCAGCGGGTAAGAAACTTTGTAGCCTGAGTTATGAAGCATGCGGGTATATTCAAAACCCGCATATGCCAACACAACTAACAGAAATAAGTCAAAGGTAATCCCCCCAAGCCATACCAGACCCAAGAACAGGGGCACAAAAATCAAGGCCGAAAGTGCCCGCTGGCGCAGCATTACTTTTTGCTCAATCCGCCAAAGCGGCGGTCGCGTTTGGCGAAATCTTCAAGGATCTCTGCCAGGGTAGCTTCGTCAAAGTCCGGCCATAACACTTCCGGAAAAGCCCACTCACTGTAGACGCTTTGCCAGGTGAGGAAGTTACTGGTGCGCAATTCGCCAGAAGTGCGGATGATCAAGTCCGGGTCCGGAATGCCCGCGGTAAACATATTATCGGACAGAGTCTGCTGAGTTATCTCTTCAGCCGGGATGCCCGACGCGACGATCTTCCTGACCGCAGTCACGATTTCATCGCGCCCGCCGTAACTGATAGCGAAGATAACGTCAATTCGGGTGTTATTTTTGGTCAACTCGATCGCATTTTCGATCTTTTGGCGTAATTGCGGCTCGAGATGTTCAAGATGACCGATGTGAAGCAGGCGTGCGCCTTCCTTATGCAGCTCCGGGGTTTCCGTTTCGATAAATTCGCCCAGAAGACCCATCAAACCGCCAACCTCTTCTTTGGGACGGCTCCAGTTTTCAGTGGAGAAGGCATAGAAGGTCAGGTGCTTGATGCCGGCATTGGCTGCGGCGCGGATGATGCGGCGCAAGTTTTTTGTTCCAGCCCGGTGCCCAGCCAGCCGCGGCAAACCGCGCGCTTTCGCCCAGCGACCGTTTCCGTCCATGATAATGCCGACATGTTCCGGCACGCGCCTGCTTGTTTCGGACATGCTTAGAATTCCATGATCTCTTTTTCTTTGCGGTCGCCGATAACGTCCACCTCAGCCACCATTTCGTCGGTCAGATCCTGCAGATCATCCTCACCCCTTTTGAGTTCGTCCTCAGAAATCAATTTCTCTTTCTCAAACTCACGCATATCTTTCAGGCTGTCGCGCCGGATGTTGCGGATGGCTACCCGGCAATCCTCAAGGCGTGAATGGACCATTTTTACCAAGTCGCGCCGGCGTTCCTCTGTGAGAGGCGGCAGGTTGAGGCGAATCACCTTACCATCGCTGTTGGGGGTGAGACCCAGATCTGAAGCCTGGATGGCACGCTCGATAGCTTTGAACGATGAGGTATCAAAAGGACGAATGAGCAGCTGACGTGATTCGGGCACACTGATGGTGGCAAGTTGAATCAGTGAGAGGCTGGAGCCATAGTACTCAACCTGCAGTCTTTCGACCAGCGCGGGTGATGCCCGCCCGGTTCGGATCGCTATCAGATCATCTTCCAACACTTCCAATGCGCCTCGCATGCGCTGTTTGGACTCTCTTAACAGTTCATCAATCATATTGACCTCCTTCAGTGTTTGAACAAAGCTTAAGCATAACCTATTTTATCCGAAGTGGGAAAAGCATAGAACCTAGGTCTCACCTTTTCCGTCATAATCTTAGTAGGGTGGGTCATCGTGCTCGAAGAGTATGGCGTCAGAGAATTTCGTCCTTTAATAACTTCGAAATAGCCAACCCACCAATAATAGGCTGCTACCCGGTGGGTTGGCTAGAATAGGATCAAGTTTGTTCAGATTTTGTGACGCCAACCCACCCTACAAAAAAACGGTTCCTTGACGCTATTGCATTCTACATTTTTTGTCATCGCGAGGAGCGAAGCGACGTGGCGATCTAAACATTATGACCCCCACAAATAATGTGCTGCTGCTTATCCACCCTGTTAGTCTGAACGGCGGGTTGAGGGCACAACACAACTACCCATCAAAAGGTACACGGTGCCCTCAACCTCGCCCTACGGAGAAAAGTATTCTCAGAAGTTCGGTGCAATTGCCTTGACAAATCTCTTATCCTTGCCTGCTTGAATAGCTTGTGGTATAACACAGGCAATTACATAGCCCTTGCGGCACTCTTATCCAGAGAGGTGGAGGGACCGGCCCTTTGAAACCTCGGCAACCAACCAAGTGTATGGTGCCAATTCCGGCAGACAATCTGGAAGATGAGAGGCTACAGCATACCAAGCGGAATGCCCCTCACTTGCAGGGGCATTTTTTTCGTAACCTGAGGAGGTTTACACAATGACAACAACTTTTATGCAATCACCCAAGTACCTGTTCACATCTGAATCGGTCACTGAAGGTCATCCGGACAAAATGTGCGACCAGATCAGCGACGCGATCCTGGATGCCATGATCGGGGAAGACAAATCCAGCCGGGTAGCCTGCGAAACAGCCATCAAGACCGGCTTTGTTCTGACCTACGGCGAAGTGACCACCAAGACCTATGTCGACATCGACGCCCTCGTGCGCGAAGTGGTGAACGACATCGGCTACGATCGCGGCAAGAAGGGCTTCGACGGCTCCACTTGCGGTGTGTTGGTGGCGCTGGCTAATCAGAGTCCCGATATTTCCCGCGGTGTGGACCAAAACGGCTTGAAGGAAGCGGTTGAGTACAACGAAGCCTTCATTGAAGCTGGCGGTGCTGGGGACCAGGGCATGATGTTTGGTTTTGCCTGTAACGAAACCGAAACCCTGATGCCAATGCCAATTTTTTATGCCCACAAGCTGACCCGCCGCATGGCGGAGGTCCGCAAGGACGGCACCATTCCCTGGATGTACCCCGACGGCAAAAGCCAGGTAACGGTGGAATATCATTACGGCAAACCCGTTCGCATCCACACCATCGTTGTCAGCAGTCAGCATGCCGACCAGCTCGATCACGAAGAAGTCAGCCACGATCGCATCGAGGCAGACATTCGAGAACACGTTATCAAGGCTGTCATCCCCGCGGAGCTGTTGGACGAGGACACCAAAGTCTACGTCAACCCGACCGGTCGCTTTGTGATTGGCGGTCCGATGGGCGATGCCGGTATGACCGGACGTAAGATCATCGTGGACACTTACGGCGGCATGGGGCGCCACGGCGGCGGTGCCTTCAGCGGCAAAGATCCGACAAAGGTTGATCGCTCCGCAGCCTACGCAGCCCGCTGGGTAGCGAAGAACGTGGTGGCAGCCGGATTGGCTGAACGATGTGAGGTGCAGGTGTCGTATGCCATCGGCGTCGCGCAGCCTCTGAGCATCAACGTGGAAACTTTCGGCACTGGCAGCGTGGAAGATGAGAAAATCGCCCTGGCGATCGCCAAGGTCTTCGACCTGCGCCCGCGCGCCATCATCCACGACCTCGATCTGCTGCGTCCGATCTATCGCCAACTGGCTGCCTACGGGCACTTCGGTCGCGATGATCTTGACCTGACCTGGGAAAGAACCGACCGAACCGATGCTCTCAAAGAAGCAGTTCGTCTTCTGACCGAATAACAAAACCTCTCATAAAGCCAACTTAAAAACAAGCAGACTTTTTTGTCTGCTTGTTTTTGTACAAACTCATTCCATTATTGACTTGATTTTGCCATAGCAAAAAGAATACTATTCTTCCCAAATGGAACTCAAACGAAGGCTAATACTGGTGATATTGAGCGTGCTTTTTCTGCTCTCAGCTGCCCTGACGGTCAGCTTTGGGTTGAAATACGTCGGTGAAACGACTCGCCCCTTGAATGAGATGACCCAGCAGGCAAACAGTGTTGCCACGTTCATGGCAAATTACTATCAAACCGCCACAGCCCAGACAAGCCCCACCCCAAGCCCCACGCCGACCAGCGCGCCAAGCCTTGCAGCGCCCAAACTGCTGCCGCCCACTGCCACCATCGCACCGACACCCACGCCCAATCCGCATGCTGAGGAGCTGATGCAGGCACTTTCGTTGGTCGAAATCGACTTCCCTGCCTGGCAAAGCTTGAATCCGGACGTCCAGGCCTGGATCCACAATGAGTCTATCCGCGTAGATCACCCAATCCTGAAGTCGCCGGATAACGAATACTACCTTACCCGCGATCTCGATCTGTCCTACAAGGAGATGGGGTCGATCTTTTTCGATTTTCGAAATAAAAGTGACTTCAGCGATCCAAACACCATCATCTATGGGCACAATTTTGACAATGGGCTCATGTTTAGCAACCTGGTTTGGTACAAGAGCCAGCAGTTCTATGAACAGAATCCCTTTTACTACCTTTACACACCAGAGCAGGTCTACCGGGTGGACATTGCCGCCGGCATTGTCGTCCGCGAAACAGACGTCACCTACCTGGTTGTGGATTTCAGTTCTGACGCTGAGTTCAACAGCCTGATTCGAACAATCGAAGAGAATTCCGTGATTGAATCAGAAATCAGACTATCACCCAGTGATCGCCTGGTTACGCTCTACACCTGCACGAACGACTGGCTAGGTCAGCGTTTTGTTGTGATTGGCAAGATAACCCCACTGGGACCCTTTGCAGCCCCCTAATTCCCGGTTCTGATACACGAACCAGCAGATCATGCAAAAAGATTTCAGCTACAAGATAGTCTTTTTTTCATTTCTGAGTGCCTCATTACAACGCGATCAAGAATTTTTACCCCAGATACTTCTGCATACCTTATACATTTTATAGATATTAATACCGGTTATGTATTAATATCTGAGTATCTTAAGTTTTTTGAGTTTTATAGAAAGGTTGTAACGTGAAAACTATATCCACAATTCTACTTGCCTCCCTATTACTCTTTACTCTCAGCCAGGTGGATCAGTCCGTTCTGGCGAGTGAAAATTACCAACTTAACCTGTCACATATTGAATGTGCTGGGACATATATTGAAATTCACTTTGTCTTGCTCAACACTCTTGAAGGGGATAGCATCTCAGACCTTACCTATACCTACGGTACCATCCCGCCCGGTCCGCGCAGTGGTAATGTTGTCCATTTTACAGACAATGTAGGCCCGGGTTATTACAACATTACAAGCGCTTCAGTGTGGGTCAACAGCACATTGGTCACCCTCCATAACCCCGGTGACTACACTGGAAATTACGGTTGCCAGCAGCAGCCAACTCCTACCAGTACGGCAACGTTTACTCCGACATTTACCCCAACTTCTACCTCGGTGACTCCTACAGATCCGCCCAAGCAAACCCCCGGCGTAACTGAGACACCAACTTCTACCCCCACGTCCACTCCTCAGACACCTACCAGTACACCGACGAACACGGCGACCTTCACACCTACTTCGACCACTACAACACCGACGGACCCGCCGAAACAGACCCCTGCTGTCACGGAAACGCCCACAAATACACCGGAACCAAGCCCAACGGCTACACCGCTTGATCCTACCGAAACTCCCACAACCCCAACTGTGACGGCAACATTCTCTGTGCCAAACACTGGTCGGGATGATAACTTTGTCGGTCCAGCCTTTATGATCGCAGGACTGTCAACCATCAGTTTGGGCCTTACCCTAAATAAGTTGTGGCGAAAAGCCTATGCTACCAAGCGAAAGTAAGTTTCATGATTGTTAAAGATAAAAGTCCGGGATTGCCTCCCGGACTTTTTCTTTTCTTTAAATAGAACCTACCGCCTGAACTTTAGCAGTAGCCAAACCAGTCCATTCGCAGCGGCCAGACCAACGAGGAGCAGTTTGAAGTTCGTCGGGATGAGCGGCTCTTTCTCCGCTTCAATAACCCCTGGGATAGCCGCTACCATTGGAACCTCATTATCTTCAGGCTGGACAGTGATAACCTGCCCCAACTGGTCCTCACGAACCCCAAAGATTAAGGGCTCAACAGTGATTTTCTCGCCAGCGAGCGTGCTCGCAACCTCGGTCGGCTCCGCGATCTCTTCAATCTGCATCGGCTCAGCCGGTACAGGCGGTTCAACTGGTTCATTCAATGCCATATCTTCAGCATATGGTTCGGTAAGCCCACCGCCCATTCCAGTGGCAAAATCCCCGGCATATAAACTGCCGCCACCGAGACCACTACCGCCAGCGCCACCGCCGCCTTTTCCGCCTACTGACACCCAATTGAGGAGGTAAACTGGCTCACCACCCTCTTCTTCAGCTTGCCTAAGAGCGCTTTCGGGGGCGGCATCATTCTGCAAAGTCATGGCGAGCGGCTCGGCTACAGGCTGCGGTGCGGAGAAGTTTGCAAAAATAAATTCACTGCCAAAAATGACAGCCAGCAGGATCATGGAAACCACACTTGCCCAGGCAAAACCTGGCAGCAAAAAGCTACCGCGCCGGGCTTTTTCAGCCTCACTGCGAGTAAGCGTAAACTGATGAGGCACCGGTCTGTAAGGCAGGTTTCGCATGCTGTGTTTTAAAGCAGTCATATCCGCCAGAGCTTGTTTCAGCTCGGGGGATTGCTGCAGGCGCTTCTCAAATCGCGCGCGGTCTTTAATAGACAACTCGTCATCGAGGTATTCGCACAGCAGCGTAATGTCCTTTTCAGAGATTTCTGCTTGCCTATTCATCATATTCCTCGCTAATATGACGAAAATGGTCTGGTAAAAGTTCCCCGAAACCCTGCAGGCAGTGCTGCATTTTTTGGCGCGCGCGGGCAAGACGGCTCTTGACCGTGCCGATAGGCGTTCCGATAATCCGGGCTACTGTCTCGTAGTCCTCTCCTGAAATGTCCACCAGGGTGATAACGACGCGGAATTTTTGTTCGAGCCCGGTCAGGCAGTGTTGAATGGCTTCCTCAACCTCAGAAGCTCCCAGTACCTCTTCGGGACCAGCAGATTTGTCCTCCAACCACTCGGGCGATTCAATCAACTCGCCTTCATTTGTCTCTGGCTCGATCGGCACGGTTGGTCTGCGGCGCTGCCGGCGCAGCTCGTCATAGCAGGCATTGGTAACGATACGTAAAAACCAACTTTTGAAGGATCCACCGCGATAGGTATCCAATTTGCGGTACATGGAGATAACCGCTTCCTGGGTGGCGTCCGCAGCCGCGTTTTCATCTGCCACGATTCGATAGGCGACGTTAAAAGCGATTTCCTGGTGCTGGAGCACAAGTTGATTAAAGGCGTCAAGGTCTCCATCAACAGCAAGCTTGATTAGTTCGGTCTCTTCCATGATTGCCTTCGTTGCAAGACTTACACCAGCGAGCCAAAACTACAATGTGATTTTAACGCAATCCTGGTTCATACTAAAGCATTTATGCAAAGTTTTCCCCCTTTTAATCAAATTCGTGTGTGTAAACAGGAAACAGTAACAAAAAGAGTGACTCAGTCACTCTTTTTGTATGAATTAATTGCTATCAAATCCTTCTACGCTTCAGGCTCAGCGCTATCTTCCTCCCGCAAGGGGGGAAAGAGAATGACTTCACGCAGGGAATGCTGACCGGTGAGCATCATGACAAAGCGATCCACGCCGAGTCCAAAGCCGCCGGCAGGGGGCATGCCGTAAGCCAGCGCGCGCAGGTAATCTTCATCCATGGGGTTGCGCTCTTCATCGTCTTCAGTGTAGGTGCGTCCGAGTTCGAGGAAGCGTTTTTCCTGGTCAAGCGGGTCATTAAGCTCCGTAAAGGCATTGCAGAGCTCCACACCGCCAATGTAGCCCTCGAAACGTTCCACCGTGTTGGGGTCTTCAGGCTTTGCCTTAGCCAGAGGCGAGATGTCGCGCGGGTAGTCGTAGAGGAAAGTCGGCTGGATTATAACTGGCTCAAGATAGGTTTCCATCAGGGTGTTGATCAGCTTGCCGCGCGGAGTTCCCGGCTTAAAGGAAATCTGGCGGGCTTTCATGACCTCCGCCAATCCTTCAGCAGTGGGGTATTCCTGGATATCAATGCCAGCATGATCGATCAGACCCTGGCGAATCTGCATCCGGTTCCAGGGGGGTGTAAGGTCGATTTCGTGCCCACCCCAGTGGATGATCATCGTACCTAAAACACGCTGGGCAACCTGCGCAACCATCTGCTCGGTCATTTCCATGATCGTGTTGTAGTCGGCGTAAGCCATGTAGAACTCAAGCTGGGTGAATTCGGTGTTGTGCTTGAAGGAGACACCCTCGTTGCGGAAGTCCCGCCCAATCTCATACACGCGGTCCAGTCCGCCAACGAGCAAGCGTTTGAGGTAAAGTTCAAAGCTTATGCGCAGGAAGAGCTGCTGGTGAAGCTGGTTGTGGTAGGTAATGAAAGGTTTGGCTGCCGCGCCGCCGTAGATAGGTTGCAGGATGGGGGTTTCAACCTCCTGAAATCCGCGTTCATCCAAAAAATCGCGCAGGGCTTTGAGAGTCTCTGTGCGCACGCGGAAAATGTCCCGGACTTCGGGGTTGACTGCCAGGTCAACATAACGCTGGCGATAGCGGGTCTCGGGATCGGTCAGCGCGGCATGGCGAATGACCTCCCCATCCACCACCTCGTCCTTGGCAGCCGGAAGCTGATAGAGCGCCTTGGAGAGCATTCTGAAGTCTTCAACCTGCAAAGTCACTTCTCCGCGTTTTGTGCGCACCATGGTGCCTGTGGCTTCGATAAAGTCACCAAGATCAAAAAATCGCACGAACTGATCCAGTTTTTCCTGCCCAAGTTCGTTGATGCGCATGAAGAGCTGGATTTTGCCGCTGCGATCTTCGATGTGGGCAAACGAAAGCTTGCCCATGTTGCGGATAGCGCGTAGGCGACCCGCAAGTGTCAGCTTGAGTCCCTCTGGCTCGCCAGCAGCTTCGCATGCCTCAAAGGCCTTGATGGCATCGGCATTGTTGCTGTTTTTATATGACCGGGTTGGATAGGGCTCAATCCCGTTTTGTCGCAGTTGCTCCATTTTTTCCAGGCGCGTTCTTTCAAGTTCGGAAAAGTTGTCTGTTAGCATGGTTCGTCCTTTACATTAAATAAGCCCCACCGTGATGAAGGGTGGGGCTTTGAGAATTCAAGGGATTACTCGCTCTTGAGAATCTCCACGGTGTAAGCACCACCTGGAGCTTCAATCTTAACCTTATCGCCGATACGATGATTAATCAAAGCACGCCCAATCGGGGATTCGTTGGAAATTCGCCTTTCGCGGGGATTTGCTTCAACAGGTCCAACAATCTTATAGGTTTCCGGCTCGCCGCCTTCTTCACAGATAGTCACTTTTGAGCCAACTGTTACAAGACCGTGTTCGTGTTCGCCATCTTCAATGATGTGGGCGTTGGCAAGCAGGAGTTCCAGTTCCTTGATGCGACCTTCGGTGAAAGCCTGTTCGTTTTTGGCGGCTTCGTACTCCGCGTTTTCAATCAGCTCGCCATCTTCCATCGCATCCTGCAAACGCTGAGCAACTTCCTTGCGTTTGACCGTGCGCAGAAATTCCAATTCGTGTTCAGATTTTTCAAATCCCTCGCGGGTCAAGTATGAGCTTGGCATATTTACATCATCCCTTAATATATTCACTAAAATCCCAAATCCCTAAACAGGCTGGGTTAATACAAAACGCGCCTCGAAAGCCTGATGCTTCCTTAACGCTGGTAGCTTATTATACTATGAATGCGGCTGTATTGCGCAAGCTGCGCATTGCCTGTATGCGTTTCAAAAGTCGTT
>DIVL01000056.1 GCA_002435825.1 Anaerolineaceae bacterium UBA6133 | reverse complement strand
CCATCCATTTCAGGGTGACTAACTATTAGTAATTATTTGAAGAGAAGTGGCGAAAATTCAGCTGGAGTGCATTTGGCTTAGTTCTGGCTGTGCTTTTTGCGTTTCACTGCAGGATCTCCGATGATTTTTAGCTATGCTTTGGTACAGCTAAAGATCATTTCCGTGCTCGGTCAGGTGACAATCAAATCCTCAAAGGCACTGGAGGGGGCAAATGATTAAATTTTGCTTGCCACCAGGCTCTCTCAGTCTCAATCTCATGTTAAATTAAAAAGTGACAACTGAGAGGCATCAGATTTGATCTCCGTACTATGCTCATCCAGCCAAGGTTTCAATTTTTGGTGATGCTCTGGGAACGGGTGCGGGAATTGTAAAGCACCCTTTTGAATGAGCATTCTATTTCCTTCAGGCATGTCAGGGTGATTTAGGACAAAAACTGGAATCCATTTCGATTTAAGCGCTTCGGTTGCGCCAGCCCATGTGCCTCCCTTTTCCGCATCGCTTGCCACAACAATGGCGTAATCAGCAAGGGTATAAATCAATTTGTTTCTGCCCATTGCTGTGCCAACCGAAAAAGGCGCGCTGGGAGAATATGGCGTTACAAGGCATAAATCACCACGATAAATTGCTTCACGATTTTCTGGCTTCCTGATTGATCTTTCCAAGCTGTCAGCAAGTATTCCAACAGCCGTTCCTCTTGAAGTTAATGCCGCGTTCATGCTGATGGAGTCAACCCCTTTTGCTCCACCAGAATATAATACCAATCCAGACAAGCCACAGGCATTGCCCACAAATTCAGCACAGGCCTGCCCAGCTTCATCCAGGTGACGTGATCCAACCACTGCAATTCCAGGCTGTCCCAAAAGATCTTTCTCTCCAGCGTAAAATAGGATCGTTGGGGCTGAATCCTTCAGGCGCTCTTTGTACCGTGCCGGATAATCCTCATCGGCTCTCGTAAGCACATCAATTCCGAAAGATTTGAGGCGTTCTAACTCTATGGCAACGGAGCCACTTCTCTGTAGGAGGTGTGCGATTCTTTCAGCTTCCTCTTCAGTCATCTCCAGCAAATCTTTTAGTTCATCTTTATCCAGCTCTATTAGATCTACTGGACGCTTGGAGATCGACAGTAGCTTTTTTGCTAACGGATTCCAGTCTTTCAATGTTAATGGGGAATACTCTGGCGCAGAAGAAAGCCCCAGATGTGAACAAAGTAATAATAAAGCTTGAGAATCAGGTGAAAGTGTCATCCGTTTGCATTCCTTGAGGTGGCTTGTGCCAAAGTAAATGGGTAAACCTGACCGCTTCCTTGCTTTTTCAGCAAGTAGCCAGCCATGGTCATTGTCCATCCCGAATCAATAATATCATCGACCAATAATACCGGCTCTTGAGAGATTCTTTGATCTATCTGGATTGTATTGATCACATTACGGGCTTGCATGGTACCGTTTTGCATGGTTTTTTGTTCGGGAGCTTCTTTTATCCGACGGATGACAGGGTAGAAAGGAATCCGCAAGGATATGGCCAATCGGCGAGCAAAGTCGGGCACAAGATTGGGGTGACGTGTGGATGGAATTGCGGTGACCCAGGCCGGAAAAGGATCGGGCTGCCAAATATCGCGGATCAAATGAACCGAGGCTTTTACTAATTCATCGCTAAAATGATTGTCCTGATATTTCCCGGATCGAACCAAATTTCCCCATCCCGCATCGCCATAATAACATAATGAGCGCCCCTCGCTGTTCTGATACTCAATAGGAATGCTCGGCTTTTGAGCGGGGAACAATCCATATGGGCATTTCTTGCGCGATTGAATGATGATCTGGTCGCTTTTCAGGAAATTTTCCGCTTCCAGTAAAAGTGTTTGGGAGACATGCGCAGGGAAACCTTGCCCCCTGCAATTAGCGCAGCGACCGCAAGGACCTGGATGAGGATCGTCCAAAGCTTTCATTAAGAATTCCATCAAGCAGCCTCTATGATCCACATATGCCTGCATTTGCGCTAGTTCGGATCTTCGCAAGTTCTGCACACGATTGACCCGCTCGTTATCAGGGCGCCAAGAATTTAATGTACGGAAATAGAGTGTCTTTTTATCATAGGTCTGACCCACCGCTCCATCGACTTCCAGTAACTTCAAGGCTTTCTCTGCCACTGATTTTGAGGTGTTGACTTGAGCTAAAATATCGTAGATTCCTAATCCTTCGCTTTGTTCAAGTACTCTCAGGATGTCTTGAGAAACTTGTAAACTGGGAAAGGCTGATTCAATAAAGTAGTTCTGGATTTGATCATCTTCGAGACCGCTTAATAAAATGCCATATGACTTTTCCACCGCACGCCCGGCACGACCAACCTGTTGATAGTAAGCCACCACTGAACCAGGGCGTTGAAAGTGGATAACAAAGGCAATATCTGGTTTGTCAAAGCCCATGCCCAGCGCTACAGTAGCAACAAGAATCTTGACTTCATTCTTCAGAAATGCCTGTTCTAATGCTGGACGGTCCAGATTCTTATCATTACCAGCGTGATACGCCTCGGCTGAGAATCCTTTCTGTTTTAGCCATCCAGTTACCTTTTTCGTATCTGCAACCGTCAGACAGTAGATAATGCCACTCCCCTTAAATTTTGGCAGATTTTCAGCTAACCATGCCAATCTTTCACTTTGACTCACTAGTGGGATATTTTGCAAACGCAGGGAGTCACGTGCTAACGAGCCACGATGAACAGTAAGTCCAGGACCTAACTGCACCTTTACATCCTCAACAACCCGGTCGTTTGCGGTGGCGGTTGTTCCAAGTACTGGGATGCCTTTTGGCAGCATCTGAACAATCCGCACAATGCGGCGATAATCCGGACGAAAATCATGTCCCCAATCGGAGATGCAGTGCGCTTCATCCACTACAAAAAGACCGATTCGCCCAGAAATTTGTGGAAGAACCTCTTTTAAGAAATGCTCATTATTTAACCGTTCTGGGGATATGAGCATTAAATCACATTCATCTTTTGCTAAAGCTTCTTCAATTGCCGCCCATTCTGCTCTGTTTGCGCTGTTGATCGTGAAAGCGCGGATACCAATCCTTCCAGCCATTTCAATTTGATTTCGCATAAGTGACAATAATGGGCTGATAAGGACTGTGGGACCAGAACCTTGATCGCGCAGTAATTTGGTGGCGAGAAAGTAAACCAGACTCTTTCCCCATCCAGTGCGTTGCACAACCAGAACTCGTTGTTTTTTTACCGCAATGGCTTCAATGGCTTCCCACTGACCAGGACGGAAGTCTTTATCCTCTCCGATCATTTTTCGTAGAAGTGTTAATGTATGTCTTCTATCCATTAGGCAACATCCTAGTTCGATCTCGCATAACTGACATATTTAAGCATCAAATTCTTTGTTTACTCTAAAAGTGTAATGACCTTGTTCATGGCTGCCAGCCGGCTCGGACAGGCTCAGGCTGGAGGTGGTGGTGAGGCAGTGCTCGATCCCGTCGATGATCTGCTGGAGATGCTGGGGATCGTTGACGAAGTCAAAAAGCTGGCTGTTGACCGTCAGGACGGGGCTTTCGGAGTATTCCAACGCCCACTGTTGGTAGTAGCCGTCGAGCAGGCGCAGGTAGTCAGGATCGATCGTGTCTTCAATCGAACGGGCACGCTGCCGGATCCTTTCAAGCAGGGTCTCAACCGGCGCGACCAGGCGGATGAGGAGCGAGGGCTTGGGAAGCTGCCTGAGGACCAGCTCGTACAATTTGAAGTAGGCGTGGTAGTCCCGGTCCGAGAGATTATTCATTTCATGCAGCGCGCGCACAAAAATGTGGGCATCCTCGTAAATGCTGCGGTCCATGATGGCAGAGCGACCAGAGCTCAGCAGGGCTTCGACCTCTTGGGCGCGGTTGCCCAGAAAGTACATTTGAAGATGAAATGCCCAGGCGCGCATATCCGCGTAGAAATCGGCCAAATAGGGGTTGTTGTCAACCGACTCATAGGATGCCTGCCAACCGAAGTGTTGGCTGAGCTGCTGGGTGAGGGAGGTCTTTCCACTGCCAATATTTCCTGCCAGGACAATCAGACGCTGCTCGTTTTTAAGAGTTTGATTCATATTATTCTCTCCAACCTGTCCGTAAAAAATATAGGGCAATCTGCTTGGTTGATAATAGACTTTATATGCATAAAATGACAATTACCAAGGTAATAAACTGTGAGTAATGTTACCACCTGCGGGATGATACGGGAAAGTCTTCCAGGAAAAAATTTTCGAATTACGTCAATTCCCTGGTTGGGGAGTGCATAAAAAATGAGGCGGGGCGCTATTTTGCATCATGCTTGTTTTGCACAGTAAAGCTTATATTATCGATAGTATTTCCTTGTGAGAGGATGTAGACTAAAAGCGTTCAATATCGTAAAAGTATTGACTTTTTAACAAGAAGTTGTTATAAATAAATGTACCAGTGAAACGTTTCACCTAGCGACAGGCGGCTATGGAGAAATTGCATTTGGCGAGGTTTGGTAGCTTTCACAATTGATATTCTTCTTCCTTCGAGGTCAACCGGATGAAATTAGCGAACCCTTATGGTTATTTTTCGGAAGATGGCAGAGAATATGTAATCACCAACCCGTTGACCCCCAAACCTTGGGGAAATGTGATCAGCAACGGCGATTATGGCATGTTGGTTTCACAAACGGGGTCTGGTTTCAGCTGGCGCGGTAACGCCGGTCAGAACCGTCTGACGCGTTCCTTCCAGGACCTGGTCAAGGATAACTGGGGCAAGTATTTTTACATCCGCGATCTCGAGCGCAACGTTTATTGGTCGGCGACCTATAAGCCGGTAATGCACCCATATCAGGCGTTCAAAGTCATACACGGCATCGGCTATTCCAAATTTTTCCAGACCATTGAAGATATCGAAAGCGAATTGACCAATTTTGTCTCCGCCAGTGACCCGGTGGAGATTTTTGAAATTAAACTGACCAACCAGAGCGCCGAAACGCGCAAGCTGGACGTGACCTCTTACGTTGAATGGCTGTTGGGGTTTGCGCCAGATGAGCACCGCGAGTTTCACAAGTTGTTCATCGCCACCTCGGCTAACCTGGGCGCCAGCACGCTTTACGCGCGCAAATACCTGTGGGGTTTCCCCGACGATAAGGGTCGGTACAACAACATCGACTGGCCATACACCGCCTTCATGGCGGTAAGCGAGCCGGTTAAGTCGTTCGATTGCGATAAAGAGTCGTTCATCGGCATGTACCGCAACGACGACCGGCCGCAGGCCATGCTGGACAGCGAACTGGCTGGCCGCAGTGGGCGCTTTACCGATGCCATCGCCGCTTTGCAGGTGCAGGTAACCCTGGCTCCCGGCGAGTCGAAAACCATCGTGTTCACGCTTGGCGCAGCCGAGGATGGTAAGGAAGATGCCAACGAACTGATCCACCGCTATACAGCGCCGGCCAAAAGCGCGCAGGCCCTGCAGGAAGTGAAGGCCTTCTGGTCGCGCTTCATCGACACCGAGGTGGTGGAAACCCCTGACGAAGCCCTGAACTTCATGACGAATTACTGGCTCAAGTACCAGTCGATTTCCGGTCGGCTGTGGGGAAAATCGGGGCTCTACCAGGTTTCGGCAGGCATCGGCTACCGCGACCAACTGCAGGACAGCCAGATCTTCCTGGTCAGTGAACCGGAATACACCAAAAAACAACTGCTGATGCACGCGGCGCACCAGTTTATTGAGGGTGACGTATACCACTGGTGGTTTTCCATCCGCGGTGGCGGGCCGCGCACCAACTGTTCCGATGATTTGTTGTGGCTGCCCTTCATCCTGGATGCTTATCTCATGGAAACGGCTGATTTTGCCATACTGGATGAAAAAGCCCCTTACCTGAACGGCCCGGCTGAGCCGCTCTACGACCACTGCAAGCGGGCTATCGAGCGCTCTTTCTCGCGCTTCTCGCCACGCGGCGTGCCGCTGATGGGCGACCACGACTGGAACGACGGCTTGAGCGCGGTCGGCACTCTGATGAAGGGTGAGAGCTTCTGGGTCGGCGAGTTTCTCTACATGATCCTGGGCAATTTCATCCCGCTGGCCCAGGCGCGCGGTGACAGCGCGTTTGCTGAAAAATGCGCCGTGGTGCGCGAGAGCCTGAAGGATGCGCTCAACCGCTACGGCTGGGACGGCGCTTGGTACTTGCAGGCGACCACCGACGATGGCATGCTGCTGGGCTCCGAGGGCAACGAAGAAGGCAAAATTTTCCTCATGCCCAACAACTGGGCGGTGATCAGTGGGATTGCGCCAGAGGATCGCGCACAAACAGCCATGGACTCGGTGACGAAATACCTGTTGAAGGATTTTGGCACCCTGTTGAATTATCCCGCCTTCACCAAGCCGCGGCCAGACATTGGCTACATCACGCGGTACGCCCCCGGCCTGCGCGAGAACGGCGGCGTGTATACGCACGCGGCCACCTGGTCGGTGTGGGCTTATACGCTGGCGGGGCAGGCCGAGCGAGCTTATGAAGCCTTCCGCAAAATCTGTCCGCCCAACCGCAGCCAGGATATTGATACCTACAAAGCCGAGCCTTATGTGACGCCGGGCAACATCGACGGCCCACTCTCCGAGTATTACGGCCGTGGTGGGTGGACCTGGTATACGGGTTCCTCGCAGTGGCTGCACCGCGTGGCCACACACTGGATCCTGGGGATTCGACCGCAGCCGGACGGACTGCTGGTGGACCCATCCATTCCGGCGCAGTGGGACGGCTTCAAGGTCACACGAAAGTTCCACGGCGCTACTTATCAAATTACCGTCCAGAACCCCGCCCACTTGAACCACGGTGTGCAATCCATGCGCGTGGATGGAAATCCCGTAGGCGACCAGCTGATCCCGGTCTTTGCGGACGGAAAGAATCATGTCGTTGAAGTTTTGTTGGGCTAACCTGAAAATAAACCCATTAAGTTGCATGAATGGGCATGAAAAGGAGAGAGAAAGAGAAAATTAACAACAATGACCACCAACGTTTTTTTGACTTTCAAAATTTGCTCAATATTCAAGAGGAGATAAATCACATGAAAAAGTTTGCTACGTTAATCAGTCTGACCCTAATTGCTGTCTTTGTGCTGGCCGCTTGCTCTTCCGCTGCGACCCCGACCGTTACGACCCCGCCCATTGCACCGGAAGAACCGACCGACGCACCCACCGAACCGCCCGCCGCCGAGCCGCCCGCTACCGAACCGCCCGCCGCCGAGCCGCCTGCTGCCGAACCGGTGACACTGACCTATGCTAACTGGAACCTGGGTACTGAAGAGGAAAACAATATCCAGCGGCAGTTGGTCAAGGCTTATACTGACCTGCACCCGAACGTGACCATCGAGTTCGTGGACATGTCTGCCGAGGGCGGCTGGGAAGCCAACCTGACGGCCTTTGCGGCCAAGGGCGAACTGCCCGATGTATTCATGGCCAACAACGTGCCGCTGTATGTTCAGAACGGCTGGGTGGCTGATCTTTCCGAGTTCACCGCCGAAGACCCCGACTGGGCGGATGTGCCCGAGGTATTGAAGGATTCCTTCACCTACTCCGGCAAGGTCCTCGGTCTGCCAGCTGCCCAATTCGTCATGGGCTACTTTGTCAATAAAGACCTATATGAAGCCGCCAATATGGACGCCCCGGAATATGGTTTCACCCTGGAAGAGTGGAATGACGCTGTGGTTGGTTTGAACAATGTTTCCAAGGGCATCCTGGGCCTGGACGAGCAGGAATTTGTTACTGGCTGGTATTCCAACGCCATCGATCCGAATTTGAAGTGGTTCAGCTACGACGGTGAAAAGATGAATTACAACTCCGTCACTTTCAAAGAGGCCATTGCCAAGACCGGTGAAATGAAGCCGTACACCTGGCAAGGCCTGACCGACGAGCAGAAGACTAACTTCAAATCTACCGGCCCGTGGGAACTGTTCCTGAACCAGGAAGTCGGCATGCGCTGGGATGCCTCCTGGTCAGTGCCGGGTTATGTTTCGAGCGCCACGTTTGATTGGGACTTTGTCGGCGTTCCGGGCGGCAACCAGGCTATTGTCTTCGACGTGATGGTGGTTTCCAAGACGACCGCCAACCTGGAAGAAGCCTACAATTTCGCCAAGTGGATGACCTTCTCGAAAGAAGCCTACATGAAGGAAGCGGAACTGGCCAGAGCCGCGGGTTCTGCACCAAAGATACCCGTCTCGGTTGACGACGCTTCGCTGGAACTCTACAAAGAGTTCGTGGACAAGCCCGGTATCCTGGCTGCGCTGGAAAATCTGGACAACAGCATGATCGAATCACTGGCCAAGATTGTGCCCGGCTACATCAATGCCCGCTGGGAAGGCAAACCCGGTATTGACATCGGTGAAGACAAAGATGTCAATATGTGGTTCATGTTCAATTTTGCGAACGACGGTCGTTACAAATATGAGGACTACGCTGCGAAATTGGAAGAGTTTGCCAACAAGATCCTGGCAGACGCTGCCGCAGAAATGAATAAGTAGCAGTATCAATGAGGATGGGCGTCGTGGAGACACGACGCCCATCCTGGGAATTAGACCTTGTTTGATCTCACGGCTGGAGTTTCCAATGAGGGTTGTCCGATTACTTAGATTGCTGGTTGCTGTTGTCCTACTTTTGTCGGCTGTGCCGGTTTCGGCGGAGGGGCTGGAATCTGCCAGCCAAATTGCACCGGTGCCACAGGCAGCCGCTGCCGGGAGCGCGATAGAAATCCGCGCAGATTCATTTGGAATGCCACAGAGCGATCATGCGATCGCCGCTGAATATGACAAACCGAGTGTATTCCTGGGGCCGGGTGACGCCATCCAGTTTACCGTATCCATCCCGGCAGACGGGCAATATACCGTCGCGTTTGACATGGCGGCTACCGAGTCTTACATCAACGCTCCCGAAGGCCAACTTCTGGTCGACGGCGCTTTCCCGCTGGTGGATACCCAACGGATTGCGTTCCCGATTTTCTATCAAAACTCCCGCGATACTTTTCCGCAGGATCGTTACGGCAATGACGCTCTCATCCGGCAGGAACGCCTGCTGCGTTGGGTGAAGGTCATCCTGCGGGACGTGAATTTCAGTCAAAAATACCCTCCGCAACTCTTCCTGACCGCTGGCGAGCATGAATTTGATTTCAAGGTGACGCGCGAATCGATGCTGCTGGGCAGCGTTTACCTGGCGCCGTTTGCGCCTAACCCAACTTACACGGAGTACCTGGCGGCGAATCCCAAGACGGATTCCTCCGGCATACTGATCGAATTGGAAGCCGAGTTCCCCAATTACAAGAATGACACCTCCATCCGACCCGTCAACAGCCGCAACCTGGAAGTGACGCCATATGATACCTATAAGCTGCTGTTGAACACGATTGGCGGCGACAGCTGGGAACGCAGCGGCAGCGCTGTCTACTATGAATTTGAAGTACCGCAGGACGGCATGTACAATATTACCCTACGAGCGCTGCAGAACTTTAAGAACAACTTCACCGTTTTCCGGAAAATCACCATCGACGGCCAGTTGCCATACGACGAACTGGACCAAATACCATTCCCATATTCCACGCAGTGGACCAACATCACCCTGGGCGGCGACACGCCGTTCAAAATTTACCTGACCCAGGGCAGGCACGTCCTTGGCATCGAAGCCAATGATGCACCTTACAACTCGGCCATAGAGAAAATTAAAAAGGTCTTGATCGATATCAACGTTCTCTCGCTGGAGATCAAAAAGCTCACTGGCAACCAGACCGACCAGTTTAAGGAATGGGTCATCTCCGATTACAT
The DNA here is from genome assembly GCA_002435825.1 of Anaerolineaceae bacterium UBA6133. Classification (GTDB taxonomy): domain Bacteria; phylum Chloroflexota; class Anaerolineae; order Anaerolineales; family Anaerolineaceae; genus Mesolinea. Next base: position 27,695 of record DIVL01000056.1, on the reverse strand, counting down.
CCCGGACATCAAAGACCAGTTGCTTGCCATTGCGGTGGACCTGGAACAAGATCTGGGTATGCTCGAATCGATTAACCAGGGCGGCGGCTCACAGGAAGTACTCTCTTATCAGATGGCGATCGACAACATCCGCTTTTTGGCCGCCGACCCGGATAAGATCCCATCCCGGATGAACCGGTTCTCCGAAGGCTCTGGTTCAGCGGCCCAACTGCTTGGTAATGTACTGCCGCTGCTGCAAGGTCAACCGCTGGCATTGGATAAAGTCTACATACACTCGCCTGACTCAGCTCCCGGGCAGGTTCAGGTGCCATTTGTGACTTCCTTTGTCGACGGCACCAAACGCTTCTTCTATTCGTTCCGGCCGAACCCATACCAATCCATCGGTGCCGCTGAGGATGAGATTGAGGTGTGGGTCAACCGCCCGCGCCAGTACGTCGACCTGCTGCAGACGATGACGGATGAGCGCTTTACGCCGGATACCGGCATTCGCGTCAAATTTTCGATTATGCCGAACGAATCCAAACTGATACTGGCAAATGCAGCCGGTATTCAGCCGGACGTAGCCCTGGGCGTCAGCACCAATCAGCCCTATGAGTTGGCCGTGCGCAACGCGCTGAAGGACCTGCGCAGTTTCCCGGATTTTGATGAGTTCATCCAAATCTATTCTCCCGGTTCGCTGCTTAGCTATATCATCAACGATTCGGTCTACGCCATCCCCGAAACGCAAGACTTCTGGGTGACCTTCTACCGCACTGACATCATGGAGTCGTTGGGCATTCCCATCCCGCACACCTGGCAGGAGGTCATTGAAATTCTGCCGGAATTGCAACGCCAAGGCATGAACTACAACACCCCGCTTTCCAGCGGTAGCGGCTCCAAGCCGTACCTGATGACTGCGCCTTATATCTTCAATTACGGCGCAGAACTCTACAGCGCTGACGGCTTTGAAACCGGGTTGGGCAGCGACGAAGCCATCCAGGCGATCAAATTCATGGCTGAGAGCTTCACCATTTACGGTATGCCGCTGACGACCTCCAATTTTTATGACAGCTTCCGCTACGGAAGCCTGCCGATCGGTGTTTCCAACTTTGAAACTTACATCAAACTGCTCACCGCCGCGCCGGAGATCGCCGGGTTGTGGGATATCGACCTGTACCCGGCCACATTGCTGCCTGACGGCAGGGAACTGCGCTACGCCACCGGCTCGGCGCAAGCCAGCATCATGTTTGGATCCACCGACAGGCCGGAGGAATCCTGGGAGTTTATGAAGTGGTGGATGTCCACTGAGACCCAGATTGATTTCCAGCAACAGCTCATCCTCAACTACGGCCTGGAGTACCTGTGGAACTCGGCCAATTTGGAAGCGTTCCAGTATTCGCCTATCTCCGAACACCACCGCGAGGTGATCCTGGAGCAGTGGAAATGGCTGCAGGAACCGGTCAAACTGCCCGGGAGCTACATGCAGGAACGCGAGCTGAGCAATGCTTGGAACAAGATAGTCTTCGACGGTGTAAACCCCCGAGTGGCCATCGACGAATCGATCATCATAATCAACCGCGAAATCACTCGCAAGTTAGAAGAGTTCGGCTACCTGCAAAACGGCGTGAAGATGAAGGAATTTAAGATTCCCACGATTGAAACCGTCGAGAACTGGATGGGTAAAAATGGTCAATAACCACATTCAACGCGAATCGAAATTTAAACTTTGGCTCAACAAAGAGGGGAGCGCGTATGGTTTCCTTTCCGGGTACGGGTTAATGTTCATCATCTTCATCGTGGTGCCCGTGCTGATGGCCGGACTGCTCTCCTTCACGCTATTCGACACCATCCAGTTCCCCAAGTTCATCGGGTTGAAAAACTACATCACGCTGCTTACCCAGGACGACATCTTCATGAAGTACGTCTTGCCCAACACGATCGAATTTGCAGTGATCGTTGGCCCGGGCGGATACATCCTGTCGTTCATACTGGCCTGGATTTTGGCACAATTGCCTAAACTGCCTCGCACCATTATGGCACTCATTCTTTACTCACCCTCGATGACTTCGAGCGTGGCCATGGCGGTGGTGTGGTTGACCATCTTCAGTGGCGATCAAAATGGCTACCTGAACAGCCTGTTGCTCAATTACAACCTTATCCAGGAACCCATCCAGTGGCTGCAATCGCCGCAGTACTTGATGACCATCATGATTATCGTCACCCTGTGGAGCAGCATGGGGGTGGGCTTCCTGGCTATGCTGGCCGGCATCCTGGAGATCAACCCGGAGATGTACGAGGCAGGTGCGTTGGACGGGATCAGCAATCGCTTTCAGGAAATTATTTACATCACCATCCCATCGATGCGGCCACAAATGTTGTTCGGCGCGGTGATGGCGATCGTCGCCACCTTCCAGGCAGGTGCTATTGGGGTCACGCTTTCCGGCGCCAACCCTACCCCGCAATACGCCGGGCAGTTGATCGTCAACCATATTGAAGACTACGGCTTTTTGCGCTACGAGATGGGCTATGCGGCAGCGGTTTCGGTGGTGCTGCTGCTGATGGTGCTGCTTTTCGCCAGAGTTGCCAATAGCTTATTCGGCAGCAACGAGTAGGTGATACTATGAGCATTTTCAAACGCAAACGACACACCGGGATCCAATACAGTGGCATAAACCCCAAGGGTTATCATCCCAGCCAGCTCAAGTTTTACATAATCCTTTTGCCGCTGGCGGTGTTCATGCTGCTGCCGATGGCGTTCATCTTTTCGCACGCTTTCAAGCCGCCAGATGAGTTGTTCGCTTACCCGCCGCGTTTCTTTGTCATCAATCCAACCTTCAAGAACTTCATTGACCTGTTCTCGAAGATGTCCAGTTCGGGCGTACCGGTCAGCCGCTACCTGTTTAACAGCATCGTCGTTACCGGCGTGACCATTGTCGCTTCCATCCTGGTGTCTTCCACCGCGGCTTACGCGCTATCGAAAAAGCGCTTCAAACTCAAGAAGGCATTGTTTGCCATCAACACCGTGGCACTGATGTTTGTCCCCATCGCGGTCACCATCCCGCGCTTTCTTATCATCCAAAGGTTGGGGTTGATGGACACCTTCTGGGTGCATGTGCTGCCGGCGCTGGCGATGCCGGTGGGGTTGTTCCTGATCAAGCAGTTCATCGACGGCATTCCCGACGAGATCATTGAAGCTGCCCGTATCGACGGCGCTAACGATTTGTCTATCTACTTCCAGATTATCCTGCCAATGATCAAACCAGCCATCGCGACCATTGCCATCCTCACCTTCCAGGCGACTTGGAATAACGCAGAAACCTCCTCCCTTTTTATCAACGATGAAAGTTTGAAGACCTTTGCTTTTTACCTCACTACGCTCACCTCCACTTCAGCCGGTGCGAACACTGTTGCTGGCCAGGGAATGGCCGCGGCAGCCTCACTGATCATGTTTTTACCCAACCTGATCATCTTTTTCTTCCTGCAGAGTCAAGTAATGAGCACAATGGCACATTCGGGTCTTAAATGATGAAAAAGATTCTTCTGCTCATTTCTGTCGTTGCGATTCTCTTGCTGATGCCCTTAAAAGTCAGCGCAGGATCTCCTTATACCACCTGGGCACAGGGGCCGAGTGGCGTTCTCACCATGACCCAGGATGCTTACAGCCCGGTCGTGGAGGTGGATTTGCCCATCTCCGCCGCTGAAGAAATGGTGGTAATGCCGGATGGCACGCTATACATTGCCGACACTGGCAACGGGCGGATTGTCCGGCTGGAAAATTTCGAGATCGTAGCCACCTATGGTGAAGATGTTCTTGAGGGGCCGACCGGTCTGTTTGTGGATGAAGACAGCGTGCTATATGTGGCGGATGCAAAACTGAACAAGGTCTTCATCTTTGACCCGGACGGCAATTTGCTCAAAGAAATAGGCCGACCGACCGAACCACTGTTTGGCAAGAATCGCGATTTCCTGCCACGCAAAATTGCAGTGGACGCCCGCAAGAATCTGTATGTGATCAGCGAAGGCTCGGCTGACGGCATCGTCCAGCTCAACACCAATGGTAATTTTATCGGCTACTTTGGCGCTAACACGGCCACGATGTCGTTTGAGATGATCGCGCAGCGGTTGTTTTTGACGAGTGAGCAGCTCGATCAGTTTGTAAAGAACGAGGCAGCTTCCCCTTCGAATATTGCCATCGACCGTCAAGCCATGGTCTACACCATAACGGCCGGCACTGACCGCTTCAAGAGCATCCGCAAGTTCACCATTTCTGGCAAAAATATCTTCCCGGAAGCATTTGGCTCCACAACGTTCCGTGACATCGATGTCAGCGATACCGGATTGGTGCTGGCGGTGGACGCAAACGGCCAGATTTATGAATATGACCTGAACGGAACCCTGCTGTTTGTGTTTGGTGCGCAGGACAAGGGCGACCAGCGCCTGGGCACGTTGCGCAATCCGACAGCCATCGTGCGCAGTGGCGAATTCATCTACGTGCTGGACAAGGATAAGAATGCCATCGTCACCTATCAAACTACGGCATTCGCCCGGCAGGTGCACGCGGGTGTCAGTCTGTACATGGAGGGCTATTACCAGGAAGCCAAGCCATATTTTGAACAGGTGTTGAACGCCAATGGTTCTTACATTATGGCTTACCAGGCCATCGCGGATGCCTACTATAAGGACCGCGATTACACCGAAGCACTGACTTATTACCGCTATGCCGAGGACCGAAACGGCTACTCGCAAGCCTACTGGGAGCTGCGCAACCAAGCCCTGCAGCGCTCGCTCACCTCGGCTATCCTCTGGATTGGCGGACTGTGGCTGGGCTCATCGGTATTCGGGCGGTTGGACAAGCGCTACCGCTGGCTGGATCCTGTGCGCAACTGGCTGCACGGGCTGATTCACATCAAGCTGATCGATGACTTTGTCTTCATGTTCCGCTTCATCGGGCACCCCGCCGACAGCTTCTATTACATCAAAAAGAAGGAACGCGGCAGCCTGTTGTTTGCCGGGATCATCTATGTGTGGGTGGTGGCGGTGCGCGTGCTCAGCCTGTACCTGACCGGCTTCGTCTTCAACCCCTACCCGGACGTGGCGTTTGTCCCGGTGGGCAACGAGATTGTGATGACGTTGCTCCTGATTGTCCTGTGGAACGCAGCCAACTATCTGATCTCCACCATTAGCGATGGGGAAGGGCGCGTGCGGAGTGTGATCATCGGCAGCGCCTACAGCCTGTTCCCCTATGCATTGTTTGTGCTGCCCATCGCGCTGCTGACGAATGTCTTATCGCTGAACGAAGCATTCCTCTACTCGTTCACGATGAACCTTGTGTTGGCGTGGACAGGTCTGATGTTGTTCATCATGGTCAAGGAGATCCAAAACTATTCCTTCTGGGAAACAGTGCGCAACGTGCTCATCACCATCTTCACGATGGCGCTGTTTGTCCTGACCGGTTACATCCTTTACGTGCTATTCAACCAGTTGTTCGATTTTATCTCGGCGATTTTCCAGGAGGTCAGATTACGTGGCTAAAAAACATTTACTCCTCCCGGTTTTGATCACGCTCCTGGTAGTTCTGGGGCTAGTCCCCGTGCCGCAGGCAGTCAAAGCGCAAGGCGGCTTGCAAGCATCCCACCCCGCCGGGCAGCTCGGCCAGGAAATCCCGGAAACGTACGAGCTGGTGGGTGAGAACGCCAATTATCAATTGTATGCTAACCGGGCTTCGCTGGCGTTCAAGGTCGTCGACCGGCGCAGCGGATATATTTGGCATTCCAACCTCGATGAAACGATCGACGGCGACCGGTTGAACAAAACATGGACAGCCTTTGCCTCCAGCGGCATCAGCATCGATTACCTCGATGAAAAAAACACATCCGAGCGCTTGTCCATCACCAATTCCGAACCGGTCATCCAGTTCGACCCCACCGGTCAGGGTTTTGAGGCTACGGTCACCTTCCCCGATCCATCCATCTCGCTGCTGCTGCGCGTCAGGCTGGAAAATGCCGGTGTAAGCGTTGAGATTCCCTTTGACACCATCCAGGAAGCAGACCCGGCCTACAAGCTTGGACAGGTGTACGTTTATCCGTTCCTGGGTTACACCCGAAATGCCGTCACACCGGGGTATATGTTCATCCCTGACGGCTCTGGCAGCCTGATCCGTTTTGCCGAGACGACCAAAGCGACCAATATGTATTACGGTCGTTATTACGGCGCCGACCTGGGCATGCTGGTCGAGCTGCCCTACGACCCGAGGGTCAACCGAGCGATGCGCATTTCGGTGCCGGTGTACGGCATGGTCCACGGTGAGAAGGAAAACGGGTACATTGCCATTGTCGAAAAGGGCGCTTCCTACGGGGAAATCCAGGCTCACCCAGCGGGCATCATTACCAACTTCAATTTCATCTATAACATGTTTATTTACAACCAGAGTTACTTCCAAGCCACCAATCGCTCCGGAGCCGGTGTTACCACGCTGCAGAAAAAAACCAACGCCTTTGATATCAAAGTCCATTACCGTTTCCTGACCGGCGAGGACAGCGATTATGTCGGGATGGCGCGCAGCTATCAACAATACCTGGTTGAGCGGGGGCAGCTGAAAAAAATAGCCGACGATGGCGATGATATCGGCATCAAACTGGAATTCCTGGGCGGCGAGAAGGAGAAAGTCCTATTTTGGTGGCGGCTGATTCCCATGACAACGGTGGAGCAAATGGTGGCCATCCTGGATGCATTGGAGATCGAGAACCCGGACGTGGTGTATTACGGCTGGCAGCCGTTGGGCGCATCGAGCATGCCGCCAAAATCCCTGAAGATCGACGGTGGTCTGGGCAGCCTGGAACAGCTGCGCGAGCTGGTGGAAAAGGTGCAATCTGAAGGCGGCAATTTCTCGCTTTATCTGAATCCGCAAGCCGCGCTCTACCAGGAGAGCGGGTACTCGCCGCGCTACGACCTGGCCATGGCGATCACCAACGTCAATATGAATGGCTACAACCGCCACACAGTCAACTATTATCTGAATTATGAAGCGGTCAGCCAGCGCTTATCCGACCTCAACGCGGATGTGACTTCCCAGCTGAACGCCGGATTAGCCCTGGACGGGATCGGATCGACGCTTTACAGCGATTTCAAGGCCGGTAACTTCCTCAACCGCGAGGAAGCTATCGCCCGCTACCGTTCGCTGATAGAAGCAAATCCGGGCAGGAAGGCTTTTTATATGCCGAACGATTACATGTTCGGTTCCATGGACGCGTATTATGACATGCCGCTTTCGAACAATGGCTATATCTACACCAGCGAAGCCGTGCCCTTCCTCCAGATTGTGTTTTCAGGATATGTCCCGTATTACGGTCCGGCGATGAATTTCTCTTCGGATCCGCAAACCGACCTGCTGCGGCACGTGGATTACGGCGTTTACCCGTCTTTCTTCCTTACCCAGGAAGTGACCGGCAAGATCATCAACACGCTATCCAGCTGGCTGTACACCTCATCCTACCAACAGTGGGGCAGCGAAATCAATCAAACCTACCAGTGGTTAAACGCGCTGCTGGGACCGTTTAAAGGCCAAAGCATCATTGCCCGTGAAATGCTGGCGGACGGCGTGGCGGCTGTCACCTATGAAAACGGTAAGCAGATCCTTATCAATTACACCGATCAGCCCTTCAACGCGGGCGGAACGATGGTGAATGCAAAGGATGCAGTCATCAGGGAGGTGGCACCGTGACCGAACGCAAGCCCTTCCGCTTCAAGGGAATTGGATTACGCACGCGCGAGAATCTCTACGGGTACGGATTCGTCTCCCTGTGGATCATCGGGTTCGTAATATTCACCATGGTTCCGCTGGTGCAGACATTCTTCTTCAGCCTGAACCAGGTTACGGTCACAGCCACCGGCATCGACCTGCGACAGGTGCAATGGGACAACTATTCACGTGCCCTGGTCACCGACCCGACCTTTGTGGGACTACTAATCGAATATGTCATCGAAACATTGGTTTCAGTTCCAATCGCGATCATCTTTTCGCTGATCATCGCCCTGTTCCTGAATATGAATTTCAAGTTCAAGGGCTTTTTCCGTACCATCTTCTTCCTGCCGGTGGTCATCACCAGCGGCCCGGTCATCCAGGAATTGACTGCCCAGGGTGCCACATCGATTCCGGGCGTTGCCAACCTGGGGGCCATCACGGAATTCCTGTCAACGCTTCCCAGCTATCTGAGCAATCCGGTGGAATACCTGCTAACGTCGTTCATCCAGATCCTGTGGTTCTCGGGTGTCCAAATTCTCATTTATCTCTCCAGCCTGCAAAAGATTGATAAGAGCTTGTACGAAGCCGCATCGATCGATGGAGCCTCGGCCTGGGAATCATTCTGGAAGATCACGCTGCCCTCGCTTTCGACTACAACGATCATCAACGCGGCATACACAATTATCACCCTGTCGCATTTCTCTGAAAACAAGGTCATCAAATACATTTACAACCAGACTTATGCCGTGCAAGGTGGCATTGGGTATGCCGGCGCAATGTCGTTCCTGTATTTCTTCGCACTGCTGTTGCTGCTGGCGGTCACGTTCCTTGTCCTATCCCCACGCAGAGAGAAGAGGCGCTGATGGACGGTAACCCAAGGGTGAAAAAACCTGATCTCACAAAAATCAAAACTTTTCTGCTCGGCAGCCGCACCAATTACGGCATGGTCTTCACTGTGTTGCTGTATGCGCTGCTACTGGCCATCGGCTTTGTCTATCTCTATCCGCTGCTGTTCATGTTAGTTACCAGCATGAAAAGTCCGACCGATTTGTTGAATCCAATGGTGCAGTGGGTGCCCACAACCTTATACCTGGGCAATTACGAAAAAGCTCTCCGCGTGCTGGACTATTCCAACACGCTGGTCTCTTCCATCCTGGTCAGCGTACTACCCTCGCTGATCACAGCAGCGGTCTGTTCGCTGGTGGGGTACGGGTTGGCGCGCTACCGTTTCGCCGGCAAGAACATCATCTTTGCACTGATCCTGGCGACCTTCATCATTCCAGCGCAGAACACGGTCATTCCCCAGATGCTGATGTACAAAGACCTGGGGCTGCTCGGCAACATTCTCGCGCTGATTTTGCCGGCTCTGTTCGGCCAGGGTTACCGCAGCGCGATCTTTATTCTGATCTTCTATCAAACCTTCCTGTCCTTTCCCAAGGTGCTGGAGGAGGCAGCCCGCCTGGACGGCGCATCGGATTTGAGAATCTTCTTTCAAGTTGCCCTGCCCGCCGCGGCACCAGCCTTCATTATCTCGATCATCTTTTCCACCGTGTGGTACTGGAACGAGACTTACCTGACGTCCATCTTCCTGGAGGGTGGCATTCAAACACTGCCGATGCAACTTGGCAAATTTACGCAGGCTTACGAGAATCTATATCCACCAGGCATGGTCAACATCTTTGACCGGCTGAACGAGGCGGTCAAGCTGGCTGGCACCTTCCTGAACATCCTGCCGCTGCTGGTGATGTACTTCCTCCTACAGAAATGGTTCGTCGAATCGGTGGATCGCTCAGGTATCACCGGTGAATAAGCGGCTTGCGGCTGTTCTCATTCTGTTGCTGCTCCTGACCGGATGCGTAGCTCCGGCCGTGGCCACCCAGGTAAAAGTTGGACCAACGCCCACTGGCCTGCCTGTCGCAACGGCGACGCCAGCACATGTGCCGGCTGAAACCGAAGTCCCAGCAAGTATCGCCGAAGTCATCGAGTGGGAAATGAAAGGCTCGTTCGACTTTTTCTGGGAGCGCACCAACACGGATGAAAACAGCCCCGGCTACGGCTTGATCCGCGACCGTTACCCTGGCTCGGAAGGCATCGCCAGCATGGCCTCGGTCGGCTTCGGCCTGACCGCTTACTTGATCGGCATCGAAAAGGGCTACATCACCTACGAGCAGGGTCTCGACCGTGTGACGCGCACACTGGATACGCTGCTTACCCTGGAGCGCAAGGAGGGCTTTTACTACCACTTCGTCGATATGCAAACCGGCAAGCGCGCCTGGAACAGCGAAATTTCCAGCATCGACACAGCGATATTGTTGATGGGTGTGCTCTCGGCGGGCGAATACTTCGGCGGCGAGGTTGAAACCAAAGCTCAACAAATCTATGCCGCGGTCAACTGGCCTTGGTTCATCGATCCCGACCGGAACATGTTCTACATGGCCTATCGCCCGGAGAAAGGTTTTGAAGGCTACTGGGATTTTTATGCTGAGCAGTTGATGCTCTACGTGCTGGCAGCCGGCTCGGACACCCACCCGACCGACCAGATGCCCTACTATGTATTCACGCGGCACTATGCTAAATACGGCGACGGTCAGCCTTTCATCCATTCGTGGTTCGGCTCGCTGTTCACGTACCAGTTCAGCCACGCCTGGATTGACTTCCGTGGGCGAACTGACAAGAAGGACACGAACTGGTTTGACAACTCAGTGGAAGCCTCGCTGGCTCAGGTGAGTTTTGCGACCAACATGGACGAGAAATATTCCACGCTGGGGCCGAACGCCTGGGGTCTGACCGCCTGTGACGGGCCGGACGGTTACAACGGCCTCTACGGTGCGCCGCCGTCGGGGTTTGATAACCAGCAACATTTCATCGATGATACGATTCCGCCCGCTGGTGCGATCGGTTCGATCATCTTCGTCCCCGAGCCGGTGCAACGGGCCATGCTGTATTACTACTCGCTCGAGGATCTTAAAGGCCCGTACGGTTTCAAGGACGCCTTCAACCTGAGCAGGGATTGGTTTGCCAGCGACGTCATCGGCATCGACAAAGGAATCAGCCTGCTGATGCTGGCAAATTACCAGGAGGATATGGTATACAAGATAACGATGGAAAACAAGAACTTGCTACAGGGGCTGGAACGCCTGCAAATCATCGAAAACTAGGAGTCGCAATACGGAATGACCACGATCAAGGATGTTGCCAATCGGGCAAAAGTGAGCGTCACTTCGGCATCCTACGCGTTGAACGGCGTCGGCACCATCAGCGAGGCCACCCGCCAGCGCGTTTTACAGGCTGCCGAAGAGCTGAATTATCACGCCAACGCGTTTGCTCGTAACCTCAAAAAGCGCAAGACGAATATCATTGGGGTTTTTATCACCCGTTTTGGGGGCTCCTTCTACGAAGACATCCTGGAGGGCATTCACGATGCCGTCTTGAAGACGGATTACGAATTAATCGTGTGCCCCGAGAGCCGGTCGAAGCGCCACATCCTCGGGCAACGCCAGGTCGACGGCGCCATCGTGTTCGATGTCAAGGTAAAAAACGAGACCATCCTCAAGCTCGCCACCAAGGGCTACCCCATTGTCGTGCTGGACCGCCGTCTGGAGGCAGATTATGTTTTTCCACTGTTGCTTGACAACCAGTCTGGCGTAAAGGAGGCGTTTCACCACCTGTATGACCAGGGATTGCGAAAAATCTTTTACATTGCCGGCGCCAGCGATTCTCTTGACAACGCTGAGCGTATGAATGCCTTTCTGGAAGAAAGCCAACAGCACGGGCTGTCCGTTCCCGTTTTTGACGGCAATTTTACCGAGGAGTCAGGCTATGAAATCGCCAATACGATTATTGAATCCAAAAATATCCCTGAAGCGGTCTTTTGCGCTAACGATCAGATGGCGCTAGGATTTCTGCGGGCGATGGAAAATCACCAATTAATCGCGCCGCGAGATATTGCGGTAGTGGGATTTGACGATGTGCAGATTTCAAAATTTAGGCATCCAAGCCTGACGACAATTGGCGCGCCGCGGTTTTATTGGGGGTCGCTGGCCGCGACCTGGCTGATCGACTTTCTCGATCATGACACACCTTTTCCTCTATATCGCATGCCCGTTAAATTGATTCCGCGCGAATCTTCGGCAAAGCATTGAGATATCACACCAGAAAAAGCGAAGAGTGTTTATGCGTGTTTCAGAAATTATCGAATCTGAGTTGAGGGGGTCGGTCGAGTTTTACCTAAATAACACCAACATCGAAAAGGGCAGCCAGGGCTTTGGTTTGACCGTTGATTCGACGAAGAATCCGCAGCTCGCTTCCATCGCCTCGACCGGATTTGCGCTGACTGCATGGGTGATCGGGCATGCACGCGGCTACCTCGACGCGCAGCAGGCAGTCGAGATCACGCGCGGGACGCTGCGCACGTTGAACGAGCGTGTCAGCCACCACCGCGGCTTTTTTGCCCACTATCTCGATATCCGCACAGGTTTGCGGTACAAGGCCTGCGAGTATTCGACCATCGATACGGCCATTTGCCTGAACGGGGTGATCACCGCGGCAGCCTACTTCCAGGATGCGGATATTCAGGAACTGGCGAGCCGATTGCTGGAGAGGGTGGACTGGAACTGGTTGGTGTTTGAACGCGACGGTCGGATGCTCTTTCACATGGCCTATAACCCCGACCGGCACGGCGACTACGTGGAAGGCGAGCCTGGCTTTATCTCGCAGTGGAATATGTCGGCCGAGCAGAAGATGATGTACCTGCAGGCCGCGCCGTTTGTCGCCCCCGAAACAGCCCGACGGTTATACGCTGGCTTCTCGCGCGACACCGTTTTTTACCAAGGCAAACCGGTCATCTTCATTCCCGGTGGCAGCCTGTTTGCCTACCTGTTCAGCGAAGCCTGGATGGATTTTGGCAGCTACTTGGATCCGGACGGTGTGGACTGGTTTGAGAATACGCGTCAGGCGGCGCTGGCCGACCGCAGTTTTTGCATCGAGAACTCGGATAAGTTTAAGACCTATCACGCCAATAGCTGGGGGCTAAGCGCGGGTGACTGCCCGCGCGGTTATGGCGTTTACGGCAGCCCTCCCAGCAAGAGCGAGCCCTGTCACGATGGCACGATTTCCATTTACGCCGCGCTTGGCTGCCTGCCCTTCATCCCGGAAGAAACACTGGCGCTGACCGATTATCTCTATCACCAGCAACCGCGCACCTGGGGAAACTTCGGCTTTTCCGACGCCTACAACCTTGATGTGAATCCAGCGTGGTATAGCACCTCGCTGTACGGCATCGACAAGGGTTGTTCGATGATCATGATCGACAATTATCTTAGTGGGATGGTCTGGAAGACCTACACCGACAGCGACCTGATTCAAAAATCGCTGGCAATATTGCAATTTACCAAAAAATCAGGAGTTTAACGCATGAGCAAATTTTATGCAAAGAATGGCCAGTTCTGGCTGGATGGACAACCGGTGTTGATTCAGTCGGGCGAATTTCATTATTTTCGCACCCCCAGGGCAGAATGGCGCCAGCGCCTGGATTTGTTGAAATCGGCCGGATTTAATGCGGTTGCTTCTTACATTCCCTGGCTGTGGCACCAGGTGGAAGAAGGTATGACAGACCTGGACGGGCACAGCCACCCGATGCGCGACCTGGCCGGCTTTTTGGACCTGGCGGCGGAGATGGGCCTGTGGATCATCGCCCGACCGGGGCCGTACATTAATGCTGAGACGATCGACGAGGGCATTCCCCCGTGGGTTCTCAGCCATTATCCGCAGGTGGCGGTTGTCAACCGCGGTGAGCCCGTCAAGGACTTTGTCAGCTACCAGCATCCTGACTACCTGTCTTGTGTGGCCCGTTGGTACCAGGCGGTGTTTGAGGTGCTGACGCCGCGCCAAATCACCCACGGCGGCAAAATCATCATGGTGCAGCTTGATAATGAAATGGGGATGATCCAGTGGGTTCGCAACATGCTGGACGTCAACCCGGATACGCTGGCGCGGATGGCGGCCTATGTGCGGGCGCGTTACGGCGATGCGGCTCTTGAACGCTACCCTGGAGGATCGCTGGCTGATACGCTACGCGACGCACTCAGCATTCCCGCGCATCCCTGCGCGGCCCAGGGGCTTGAGGATTACAAGGATTTTTATCGCATCTACCTGCGCGAGTACACCGAATTCCTGCGCAAGGAAGCGCGTGCCAACGGGCTGGAGGTACCGGAGGTGATCAACATTCACGGCTTTGCCAACGGCGGCAAGACCTTCCCGATTGGCATTTCACAGTTGATCGACGTGATTCGCATGGACGATATGATCAGCGCCACCGACGTGTACCCGGATGTCATCGGCGAAGGCAACTATCACCAGCTACTGCTGGTGAACGAGATGATCAAGGCAGTTCAAAACCCCGATCAACCGCTGTTTTCTATTGAGTTCCAGGCTGGCGGATGCCAGGATCACAGCAACCGGCAGTCGTCTTTCAATGACCTGTATAGCCGGCTATGCATTTCCAACGGCCTGCGCGCGGTCAACCATTACCTGTTCTGCGATGGCGAAAACGACCCGGTGCTCAGCCCGGTCAAGCGGCACGAATGGGGTCATCCGGTCCGCAAGGATGGCACGCTGCGTCGGCATTACTTCCGCTACCCGCAACTTTCCAGCACGTTAAACGCCTACGGCGTTGACCTGGTTCTGGCACAGCCCAAAACCGTGACCACCATCGGGTACCTGCTGGATTATTTTAAGACCGAGGTGCACAACACAGCCACCAAAATGGCCACCAACATCATCACCCACCAGCGCGACACGGTGCTGTTCGATTTCCTGGCCCGTGGGTTGGCACTTAGCCACCGCCCGTTTGACGCGCTGGAACTGACCAGCGCGCCGCTGAACCCGGCGCGTACGCCGCTGCTGTGGGTGATGATGGAGAAACAATGCGACGCTGCCACACAGCAAAAGCTGGTGGATTATGTGGCCGGCGGCGGCAAATTGGTGCTGGCCGGGCGCATATGCGAGCAGGATTTTATGGGTCAGCCCTGCACAATCCTCAAGGACGCACTCGACCTGCGCCAGATTGAGGATGACGCGCCCTTTTCGTATAACGAGATCAATGCCTTTCAGTATGTCGATATCCCGGTTTCGTTCATGCAGACCTATGCGGGCAGCTTTGACGAAGTTATCGCATCGCATGACGACGGTCGCGTGGTGGGCTTCATCAAATCGCTGGGCTCAGGCAAGGCGCTGGTGTTTGGCGCGGCCTTTGGTGCTTTCACGCTCGAAGACAGCGATGTTGTCAACCAGATGGCGCTGAAGATGGGTTGCCCGGCACTGTTTGAAACCAACGAATGGGCCGACACACGCCTGAGCGTCGGCGAGCGCGGCAGCTTCCTGTTCGTCAGCAACTATCAGGACGACCCGATTGCCAGCGTGATCAAGTTTGCCAGCAAGCCGCTCTTTGGTAGCAGTCCGGTCTGCCTGCCTGCCCGCCGCGGAGCAATTCTACCGCTGGGCTGGCAGCTTGCGCCGGACGTGCGCCTGGATTATGCCAGCGCAGAAATCCGCGAGGTGGTGCGCGAAGACCTGACCATCACGCTGAAAGCCGCGCAGGACCAGTTCGATGCCGGGTTGACGTTGCGCGGATACCGCTGTGAAGGCGCAGAAGTGATGGAAAAAACCGCAGGGGTCGAGCGGGTGCGTTTGCACGCGATGGATGGGAAAATTGTGCTGAGCAGGGTGTAAGCCCAACCATCTTGCCGTATTTGAAGAATTACCACCGTGCAGGACGATGCGGGAGAGTCTTGCGGGGATAATTTTTCAAATGCGTCAATTCCTTGATCGGGAGAATGCACAAAAAATGGAGCGGGGCGCTATTTTGCATCATGCATGTTTTGCACAGCAAAGCTTATATTATCGATAGTATTTCCTTGTGAGAGGATGTAGACTAAAAGCGTTCAATGTAGTAAACATTCTCAAGGAGATACAATGCCTAATAATATTCTCGTACCGCTCATCGTGGGCGTGTTGGTGCTACTGTCTGTAATTTCCGGCATACGCTTCATTCCCAATAACCGCATCGGAATCGTCGAAAAGCGTTTCGGGCGCCGCTCTCTCAAATCGGGCTTCATCGCTCTGAATGGGGAAGCGGGTTATCAGCCCAACGTTCTCCGCGGTGGTTTGCACTTCCTGATGCCCTTTCAATACCGGGTGCTCATTTCCCCCCTGGTGACCATCGCCCAGGGTAAAATCGGATATGTTTTCGCGCGTGACGGTGAGCCTCTGAGCGCCATGCAGGTCCTGGCATCCAATATTACCGCACATGATTTTCAAGATGTGACGGACTTTTTGACCCACGGCGGTCAGCGCGGTCCGCAGAGGCAGATCCTGCGCGAAGGTACTTACGCCATCAACCTGGCGCAGTTTGTGGTCATTACTGAAGAACGGGTCTATTACCTCCCCCTTAGCAAGGATGATCAGATGGTCATCGAAAGCATGACCTCGGTCATCAGAGAACGCAAAGGTTTTACCCCCGTAGTTATCAAGGACTTGGACGACATGATTGGGATTGTGACCGTGCATGATGGACCTTCACTGCCATCTGGTGAGATTATCGCGCCAATTGTCGGCTCCGACATGACTGACAGCGTGACCTATCATAACAATTTCCAGATGCCAGACAGGTTTATCAACGCCTCGGGTTTGCGCGGGCGTCAACTGCAGGTTTTGGTGGAAGGCACTTATTACCTCAACCGACTCTTTGCCACCGTGGAAATGATCCAAAAAACAGTCGTCGAGGTTGGTTTTGTGGGCGTGGTGGTGTCTTACACGGGCAAACTCAGCGAAGACCTTTCCGGTTTGGATTACCGCCACGGTGAGTTGGTCAGCACAGGCAGCCGCGGGGTTTGGAGTGACCCGCTCTTGCCAGGCAAATACGCGTTCAATACCTATGCAGGGAAAGTGGTGATGGTACCAACTACCAATATCATCCTCAAGTGGATTAAGTCCGAGGTGGGTTCCCATAATTTGGATGAAAATCTTTCAGAAGTCTCTCTGATCACCAAAGATGCTTTTGAGCCCTCTCTGCCGCTTTCGGTTGTCATTCATATTGATTACCAGAAAGCTCCGCTCGTGGTGCAGCGCTTTGGCGATGTCAAGAAACTGGTGGAGCAGACCCTCGACCCGATGGTGTCGGCGTACTTCAAAAACATTGGACAAACTCGCACCCTGATCGAACTCATCCATGAGCGCAACGAAATCCAACGCCAGTCCAGCCAGGAGATGAAAGATAAATTCCTGCATTACAACCTGGAGCTGGAGGAAGTGCTGATTGGCACGCCGACGACAGCAGGCGATGACAAGAATATGGAGATCATTCTTAACCAGCTGCGCTCGCGGCAGATAGCGGTGGAACAAATCGAAACCTTCCAGCGCCAGCAAGTTGCTGCACAAAAGGAAAGAGAACTACGTGAAGCCCAGGCTCGCGCAGAGCAGCAGCGCAACATCACCGAGTCCGAGGTGAGCATTACCGTGCTTTCCAACCAGGGAAAGGCCGATTATGCCAGAGCTGTGCAGCAAGCCGCCCAAATCCGCACACTTGCGGAGGCTGAAGCCGAGAAAATTGCCCGTACCGGTATTGCCCAGGCTATCGCCACAGAAGAGCAGGTCGCCGCTTATGGCGGTCCGCAGTACCAGGTGACCCAGCAGGTTATGAACCGCTTTGCGGAAGCTGTGCAGCAATCCCGCGTGGATGTGGTGCCAAGAGTGGTGGTGGGCGGCGGCGGTGAGAGCGGCGCGAGCGGCAGCAGCATCATGGAAGGATTGCTTACCCTATTGCTTTCGGATAAGCTGAACCTCGAAGTGAGCGCCGCGAAGCGGCAGCCCAGCGAGGAAACTGACCGGCTGAAAGAAGAAATCAGGCAAAGCTTGATGGAAAAGAAAGCCCCGCTAGATAGCCAGGCGCCTCAAGCATAAAACTGTAGTTACAAGAAACGAAGCGAAGGGATTGGCACTAAATGCCAGTCCCTTTTCGTTTTGCGGTGAGTTTTAGGCGCCTGCGGTTATCTGCTCCAAAATTACCCCTGTGACTTTGTCTTTCAACATTCACCCAATTGACTATTGCAAATTTCTTTTTGAAGTTTCCTGATAAAAACCATTGAATTAATGGATAAATATGCTATTATATTGATTATAAAGCTAATACTTCGGAAGAGCCCAATCCTAACGATATCCATCGAACTTACAAGTCAAGCAGCAAGACCGTGACCCTTTCCGGGTCGAAGTTTAATATCATACCAGAAGGCAGTTGGCATCGCGGATCGTGCCCGGGCTATCTACGGTGGTATTGGGGCAAATCAGATCGAAGCGGATGTCTCGCTTAGCCCAAGCGGGGCAATCCAGTACAGCGTGCTGATGTTGGATTTTGGCGCGGGCACTCAAAACTTGTTCATCAAGGTCCAGGATAACGGTGCTGGTGGCAGTTTCAATACAGCAGGCTGTTACCTTGGAAATAGCGGCGACGGAGCACAATTTGGTCTGGGGTTCTTTGCGCTGAGCTCACCCTTCACCACAGCACACATGATTGTGAACGTAGATGAAGCGAGGGTGGTGACCCTGGTGTTCACCAACATCGATGGCGGCAGTGATGCGCAGGCGTATGTCTGCGATGTCGCGCCGACTGCTGAGGGTCCCTTTGTGGGGATTGGAAGTTACCAGGGAGGCTTGATAGATAATGTGCGTGTGAACCGCGTCTTTGGGTTGGACTCGTTCAACCGACCGAATGGATCCATGGGGCTTGGTTGGGAAACAAAGAATGGTGTCATGGCGATCGTTGATCAAACCGCTCGCGGATTGATTGATACTTCAAGTCTGACCGTCTTCACGAACGTGACAGGCAACCTGGTGGAGGGTGACATCGCGGTCAACCCTGCAGGAGGCACGAACATAGCTGCGTTCATCCTGAACTATGGCTTGGGGGTCAGCAACCTGTACATCAAGTTCCAGAACCAGGATGATGATCCAGCATTTGATTGGATAGGATGTTTTTTGGGGAACAATGGCTCGGGAGGAACTATTGGTCTCGAATTCTCACCACTGACTTTGCCCGTGACGAACGCCCATGTCAGAATCGGGGTAAATGAAGCCAGAACCGTTACCATTTTGCTGACTCGCATTAACGGGGGAACTGGAATGCAGCTATACACCTGTGCCGGGGCTCCGCCAGCAGAGGGAAACCTGGTTGGGATAGCCAGTTATGATGGCGGGAGGATTGACAATGTCATTGCATCGGATTTCGTCCCTACCCTGGATGCTTTCCTGCCGATGATCATCCGCTAAACGGAATGGACAGGCTCAAGGCCTGCCTGACCGGAAGTGAAGAGTTCCTTGGATGACTGTTTCATCCAAGGAACTCTTTTGATCATCACAAAGGGCGTTTTGGTTAATTACGAGGCCATTTTGTCTCCGCCATTGAAGGTGTGATCCTTAGTATTTGCTGTTCTGCCTGTTCGATTATGAGATGAACAATCTCCGTCCTGTCAATTAGGGGGGCGTGGAAGTCTGCGAAATTAGGTAGCCAGCATCGACAAAAGGCAGATTCCCATACCCTGATTCGCGGTACAGGTGCAAAAGATGCTTGCGAGGACGAGCAACCCCATCACGGCGAGCGCTCAAAAAAATCCTTTCCGTGTCCTGCAGTGCCGCTATTTCTTCATAAAAATTGCAAAAATTCATCAGAATTGGTGGCTTAGGAGACTACTGAGCGTATTTTTTAGCAGGAAAACAAGAATTCCCAAGAATAGTATTGTCCTGGGGACTGTTTATATTTAAGCATTCGGCAAGTTTCTTACCTAATGTTGGAAAAAGTCGGGATATTTGCCTTGAATCGATTTCTTAGATGCATTTAAGACGCTGGCTCCGAGCTGAGTTATGGTAATCCTGTTCAGGTGTTCCTTGGAAAAGTACTTATGCTTGCGGAGTTCATAATCCGGTTGAAAAATACCAAGTGCAATTAGAGGAATGATGCATACCTGTTCAATGAGATTTTCCTTCTCATCTGAAAAGTACAATGATTGCCAGACGATGAAGCATTTCTTTGCTATGTTC
The DNA here is from genome assembly GCA_002435825.1 of Anaerolineaceae bacterium UBA6133. Lineage (GTDB taxonomy): Bacteria > Chloroflexota > Anaerolineae > Anaerolineales > Anaerolineaceae > Mesolinea. Next base: position 7,888 of record DIVL01000056.1, on the reverse strand, counting down.
TCCGCAAAACGTGTAAAAGTAATGCCATTTGTGGGGCTAAGCTCCTGGCAAATTGCCAAAAAGAGAAGCTTGAAAGATGTTGAAAGTTCTTCTTCTGGCACGTCTACATACGTAATTGAAAGCCAGTTAGTTTGTATCCAAAAAGTGATGAACAAGTGCCAGTATTGCCAGGCAGGGGATTCCGCGAGAAAACGATGTCCGAGTTCGGTCAGACGCCATTTTCGCCCCTTACCTCCAGTCAGTAATTGACCATTGTTCGCAAGGACGTGGTAAAAGTACAGAATATCGACCTCACGTTCAGAGATATATCGGCGTTCCCCATCAGGAAACCGCATCTTAATAGGATCTACGAAGCGCTTGCCCATTTCTTCTACTGCTTTTAACGGGAAATTACCAGTTGTTGCTGTGCCGACGACCTTATTGTTCTGAATATAGGTGAGCATCTCGACAATGTCTCGCCGCAATGCCAGATTTTGTATCGTTTCATTTAACTTTTTACCACCAGTAGTGATCCAGCTTGTTTTATAACCGAAATGGTTTTCAGCTTCGGGTTTGGGATCATACTCCCAGTAATCAACCGGCTTTCCAATCCGCCCCAACAATTTGTTGATTGACTGGACGTCGAATTCTTCTGAGTTAAACTGACCACCAACCCAGTGGAGTAAATCAATGTGCATGTAATGCGCAGGATCGGCAATCGCTTCCAGGAAATGTTCGTATCCAGAAACGCCGCCCACATCTTCAGGAGGCCCATTGCGTTCACCCGCAAGGCAGATTGCCTGGGTTACTTTTTGGGTGGGTTCTTGTACCTGCTCGATCACAAGATCGATTTGCCATCCGTCTCCGAAATCGTAGAAGTAACGTATCTTTTGACCTTTCTTCTGAAGCACCTGGAAGAGCATATATTTACTGTCATCCAGGATGCCCATTTCGGCCTCCATTTCGGGATCCGGCAAACCATAGGTAACATCGGCGATTCGAAACTCGCGAAGGTGATAATCCTTCCAGCCAAATAATACCTGGAGGACATCGTGCAAGTCCTCAAGGGTCTTGTCAGCGGGAATTACAAAGCGCCGCCATATTGGTAAATGGGCTTCATGCAGAGTTGCTTTAAACTGCAGGGTCGATGTGCTATTGATAGACATTATCGTCCTCGATGATGAGTCGGTTGAGGTCGTTTTGATTGTAATTGTACTTCAACCAAAGGGTGAATGTGAATTCAAGACAAAATCAAAGCTTTTTCAAAGGATGGTGTGAGAAAGAATAAGCGTTCAAGTTTGTTGGTAAGGACCAAATTTGCAAAACTGGGCGGCGGGCACGCGCGAAAGGCGGTCGGTAGCAGGGCTGAGGAGGTAATCAGACCCATCGCGGTGGAGGATCGGGATGCGGCGGCGGCGCTGCTTGAAGGCTGCGCGCATATCCTCTGAAAGGAGGTAGTAGCTGTCATATTCCTTGGGGTATTCGTAGAGCAGGCGATCGTAGATGTCGATGAATTCCCGGCGGTAGGCAGGGGTAACCTGGTCAAGATTACTGATGACCCAGCAGACCTGCTCGAAGTCCCAGTTGTAGGTAAGCCCAATAAAGCGGTCGTCGGCGGTGATATAGGGGAAGAAGGGGAACTGGCGGCAGCTGAGAGCGCGGAAGTCGCGCTCGCAGTGCTCGGGACCGCGGCAAGCCATCAGGCGCATGTAATCGGGCGTTTCGGCCTTCATCCTGGGCACATCGATGGGGTCGTTGGGGCACTCGTCACCGCGCAGGCGGTGCCAAAGCTGGGTGTTGGGCTTGAGGTATGCCCACTCTTCCTTTAAAGCTACAGGCACTGCCACGCAGATGTCGCAGCAGTAGGGTTTGCCGGAGGGATTATGGGGTGCGCATAGCATTCCGCAATCAACTTCGGCAATTGGGGAGGCGAAGCTGGCATAGAGCCTGGCAATATCGAGGTTTGGTTTGTAGGTCATGGCAGGGTTTATACCATTAATCGGGGCAGCTATCAGCCCGGGTTACTCGCGTTTGCATTTTTTTGATCGTTTTCATAATGGTTTCGCAAGCAGTTGAAGGTTTCCGCGCTGATGTAGTGCTCGATGCGGCAGGCATCCTCGAATGCGGTTTGCTGGCTGACCCCCAGCCAGATGAATATCTCTGCCAGGCTGTTGTGTCGGTTATAGGTTTCTTCCGCGATTTGGCGACCCTTGGATGTAAGGTAGATGTGTTTATTGGCGTCCAGCTCCAGGTAACCAGCGACAGCAAGGCGTTTGATCTGCTGGCTGACGGTTGGGCGGGAGAATTGCATGTGGCGCGCGATGTCGATGGCGCGTACATTGCCGTTTTTCTTCTCAAGGATGAGAATGGTCTCGAGGTACATCTCAGCGGACTCCAGTAAATTCATGCGCACACTCTCCTTAGGGTAACAAGACCATCTCTTCGATTTTAACACCAAACATCTTGACAGATTTGTTAGGTTGGACTAACATCATATTCTGTTAGGTTAACCTAACATATTATAACATTCAAATTCGCTGTGTTCAGCGCAAGAGGAAGATCAGATGAAAACTTTGAGAGATGTTCGGATAGGGGAATCGGCCCGGGTGGTGAGAGTTCATGGACATGGGAGAATTCGCCGTCGGGTAATGGACATGGGCATCACCAAAAATGTTGAAATCTTCGTGCGCAAAGTAGCCCCACTTGGGGACCCGATCGAAGTCAATTTGCGCGGTTATGAGCTGAGTCTGCGCAAGATTGATGCCGAAATCGTAGAAGTAAGCTAATCATCTTCTTTCTAGTAGAAAGCCAACATGTCTATCACCATCGCCGTTGCTGGAAACCCAAATTCCGGGAAGACCACGCTCTTCAATGCCCTCACGGGTTCAAACCAATATGTTGGCAACTGGCCGGGTGTAACGGTTGAGAAGAAAGAAGGCGTCTTGATCGGGCACCCGGAGGTGGTATTGGTGGACCTGCCGGGAATCTATTCACTCTCGACGAATTCACTGGAAGAAGAATTAGCCAGAGATTATCTGCTCGAGTCCAATCCTGATGCCATCATTAACATCGTAGACGGTACGAACCTGGAACGGAATCTTTACCTGACGACGCAACTGGCGGAGTTGGGCATCCCGATGGTTCTGGCAGTTAACATGATGGATGAGGTCGAGAAAAGCGGGGCTAAGATCGACAGCACGGCACTTGGAAAGGCTTTTGGAGTGCCCGTAGTGGAAATATCTGCCCTGCGCGAAACGCGGATCGATGAGCTTGCCGGGATTGCCACGCAAGCTGCTCAGAAAAAGGGGCACCTGCTATCCGTGCATCGTTTCAGCGGGGGCGTGGAGCATGCCCTGGGGCACATCGAAGAAGTAGCCCTGCATCAGCAGCCAGAGCACAAACAGCGCTGGTACGCGGTCAAACTCTTCGAACGCAACGAACTGGTGGAAACAGAACTTGGTCTCTCTCCAGATTTGATGGCGCACATCGCGCAGGATATCCGCCAGTGTGAACTGGAATACGACGACGATTCAGACAGCATCATTGCCGCGGAACGCTATGACTTCATTGAAGAGGTGCTCGGGAAGGTCACCGTGCGCAAAAAGGCGGGCGATCTTTCACCCTCAGACCGGATCGACCGGGTTGTGACCAACCGCTGGCTGGCGCTGCCGATCTTTGCTTTGGCGATGTTCGTTGTCTATTATGTCTCGGTGAATACTGTTGGCGCGACCATGACCCAGTGGACCAACGACAAGCTCTTTGGGCAGATGCTCCTGCCGGCGATCAGCGGAAAGCTGGCAGATTGGGGAGTGGCAGGTTGGCTGCAGGGCTTGCTGGTGGACGGTATCCTGGCGGGCGTTGGCTCGGTGCTGAGCTTTTTGCCCCAGATGGTGGTTTTGTTCCTGTTTCTGGGTCTGCTGGAATTCAGCGGGTACATGGCAAGAGTGGCATTCATCATGGACCGCATGTTCCGCAAATTTGGGCTTTCAGGGAAAAGTTTTATCCCGATGTTGATTGGCAGCGGCTGCAGCGTGCCGGCGATCATGGCGGCACGCACGATTGAGAATGAGCATGACAGGCGCATGACCGTCATCACAACTTCCTTCATCCCCTGCGGCGCGAAACTGCCAGTGATCGCGATGATTGCGGGTGCCTTTTTTGGGGGCAAGGGCTGGGTGGCTTTTGGGGCTTACTTTTTAGGGATTGCGGCAGTGGTCATTTCGGGAATCATCCTGAAGAAAACACCCCTGTTCCAGGGAGAAGCCGCGCCTTTTGTAATGGAATTGCCGGCTTACCGCTGGCCTTCGCTAAAAAACATTTTTGTTACGACCTGGGACAGAGTTTCATCCTTTGTTAGAAAAGCTTCCACCATTATCCTGCTGGCAGCCATCGTAATCTGGTTTGTGACCTATTTCGGCTGGGTGGATGGGCGCTTTCAGATGCTGAATGGTGGGCAGATAGACCAAAGTATCGTAGCCGCTGTCGGTAACGCGATTTCCTGGATTTTCAAGCCTCTAGGCTGGGGGCAGTGGCGCCCGGTGGTGGCGGCGTTGAGCGGGTTGGTTGCCAAGGAGACCGTGGTGAGCAGCTTTGGCATCTTCTACGGGTTCTCGGAAGCAGCTGAAGGCGGACAGGAGATGTGGACCAGCCTCAGGGCAGCGTTTTCGCCTCTTTCGGCGACCTCGTTCTTGATCTTTGTGCTGCTTTCGGCTCCTTGCATCGCGACCATCAGCTCGATCCGGCGCGAAATGAACAGCGCTGGGTGGACCTGGTTTGCCATCGGCTTTATGACCACTATTGGGTATTCAGCAGCCCTGATGGTTTATCAGATCGGGACGTGGCTGCGGGGAGGTGCATTTTCTGCCTGGACAGGTATCGCCCTGGGTTTGTTGGGGTTGATGACGTGGCAGCTTTTCAGACCGTCACCGAAGGCAGGCAGCGCGTTGAAACGGGCGAACGCAGGGGTGAGAGGCTGAGATGGAAGCGACAATAATTATCAGCGTGGCGCTCGCGATAATCGTGGGATGGATCATTTATCGCCTCATTCGGGACGCTAAAGCCGGGCGTGGGGGCTGCGCGGGCTGCAATTACGCGGATACCTGTGCCGCGGTAAAGATCCTGCCGAAAAAAACTGAGCAGGACTGCCCTGAGCGGCGAAAAACTGTTAATCAATAAGTATGTCGAAAGAATTAGCAAAAATAGAACAGATGTGCTATAATAACCCACGTGATTCTATTTCCAAAAAAGCACATTAAAAACCGTATTTGCAATCAAACTGCCCTTCTGCGCTATCAAAAAACACTGCAATTTTTGCAATTCTTGCAAATTTGAGACAAAATGCGGGAACCAGCTCCGGTTTTATATTCCCAGAAATGGTTACTCGAATGATGCTGATGAGGTGTAGCAATCTGCGGTTTGGTCTTCCAGATTGAAAAGGCAGATCGCTTCGCAAGGGCGGCTCGCGATGACGGCTAACTTGGACGAGGGGAATTCAGCTGGTTGATGCTTGTTTCGCCGTAAACAGTTTGCCGGAGGTGCCGAAGTGGTGGGCGAGGGTGCCGTCGGGGAATTGGATGGTGGTGTTCTTGCCCTCCCGCCGCACTTCCAGCCCCCTGAAGCGCACGATCAGCGGCCAGGGGCAGGGGTTCTCGCCCGAAATGCTGACTTTCTGCTCGTTGATGAGCTGAATCCCGGCCAGTTCAAGCAGCAGCAGCGGCGGCAGCAGCCCGCGCACGCTGTTGCGATTTCCCCAGCAGAGGGAGCTATCACTGGTGAAGCCCTCCATCAGGGCGTGTTCGCGCTTGAGCATGCCGCTAAAGCCCAGCATCAGCCGGCTGAGGAGGTCGAAGGCAAGTTTTTTCTCGCCGACGCGGTTGAGGTGCTCGATCAGGAGGCAATTCCAGCCGATGTTAACCTTTCCGCCCTCGGCTTTGGCGGGATTGAGGTCGGTGGGCAGCCCAAAGCGGTAGCGGAAATCCTGCGGGGCAGCCCAGGCGGGCGATTCCGCCTCAGCTGCTTGCCCCTCCCAGCCCAACTGCTGGCTGATATCCGTGATCTGCAGATCGCTGGTGTAGACCTGCAGCGAGCCTGTGGTAAGGTCCAGCTCCTCCAGGCGGTCGAAGCGCGAGAAAACGTTTTGGGTGGTGACGTGGAAGCCGTGCGTGAGCCAGAGCATCGCGCTGGAATCGATGGTTTCGCGCAGCTCACACCCCTGGCTGTCCGCGCCGACGACCTGGAAGTCAGCGGGCATGCAGAGGGCTTGACAATTGAGCAGGATGTTCAGCCTGGCGGGGCTTTCGAACCGCACGCTCTGCCAGTTCGGATCGGGCAGCTGCACTTCGATTAGCTTTTGGGATGAATGGACGCGGTGGGTGTCGCGGTCGATGAAGGAGGCGTTGGGCTGCTCGGCGCGAAAGCGGGCAATGACTTCCGCGAGACGTTCCTGGTAAGGGCGGATTTGCGCCGAGAGCTGCTCGTCGCTCAAAACGCGCGTCATGCGCTGAAGCGTTTCGAGCTCATCCGAGAGCAGGAGTGCCAGCCCCAGGCTTTCGGTGCTTGCGATACGGGTGGGGAAGGACTCTTCCTGCCAGACGTCGAAGTTCAGCAGGTCAGAGAGCCTGGCATGGTCAGGGTTAGGCCATTCGGGCAGGGCGTCCTGGTCGCGATCGTTCTGCGGGGAGAACCAGCGCAGGGTCTGCTCCGCCAGCACCGGCAGGCATTCCGCCAGGAATTGCGGCTGTTGGTGGTAAGTATGAACGTTCCAAACCAGGGCTGCGAGCTGCGGGAACGGCGGCGCGTATTTACATTGCGGGCTTTTGAGCACCCCGCGCACCAGCTCGACCGCGGTCTGGACCTGGGCGGGTAATAACGCGCGCACGAACTGCCTGATCTCGAGTATCGAGGTCTCATCCGAGGTCGAGGTCCAGCTCCTGAGCTCATTTGCTTTGGAGAAAAGGCTGTGGGTGTTGCGCTTATCAAAGAAGGTCAGCGCCTGCTCGGGGTCCTCAGGCTGCTTGATGAGCAAGTTGGCTTGATCCTGCATACTTTTGAAGACCAGGTTCCAGTCGTGCAGCGGGGTTTCGATCTCGAGAGCGCGGGCTTGATCGGCGACCTCGAGGCGGGCGACCTCCGCCTGCCAGTTGGCGGGGAAAGGTTTGAGGGCGTGTTCCTGGCTCTGGGTGGGCGAAAAAGCCAGGCTGCAGCGCCATTGGACGGAGAATTCTTCCCCAGGCAGGAGCAGCTTACTGATCTCAAGCGCCTGGTTGGGGCTGATGACCGGCTTGGGCATGCCGTCCATGACCAGCGCGACGGTCAGCTCACTGCTTTGCCCGCGCAGGTAGGTTTTGTAGTCAAGTTTGGTGACCGACAATCCCTGCCCGCCGTCCAGCGGCACCAACAAGCCCGCTACGCGCGCGCTCAGCTCGGCATTCTCCGTGCTGGTATTACGCAGGGTGACGCGCCCGCTGATGGCGTAGGGCTCGCGCGCCCAAAACTCAAAAGAGGCTTGCGTCTCCGGGTCGGGCGAGAGGTTCACCCTGGCGTAGTTTGAGAGCAGGCTGTCGATGCGGGGAGTGGAGAGAAATTCGTTCAGGTTTTGGAAAACGTGCTTGTTGCGACCGACGGAGGGGAAGATGCGGAAGGATTGCGCCTGAAGCCCCAGGCTGGTTTGCAGCGAAAGCGGCTGAGCCGGCTCGAGGTCCAGTTGCCAGACAATATCCGGGCTTTCCAGGTCAGCCGCGAAGATGTGATCCGCGGCGAGCGTGAGACTGATGGGGTCGGTGGTGAAGTAGGGTCCCGAGGGCATGGCTTAAGTATAAACTGATTAGCCTCTGCTGCCTTAATAAAAGCTGCTCTTCAGCGCAAGCCTGTAGGCCGGATTGCGCAGTTCAATCCGGCAATAGTGCGTGGA
>DIVL01000029.1 GCA_002435825.1 Anaerolineaceae bacterium UBA6133 | reverse complement strand
ATCTAAACTCCTGGCAGACCAATACGTTTGAGGTAACAGGATTACGCTGATTATCCACAAAAGGGTTTGTGAACCTCACACGCTGCTTTAGGGCAAACAGTCTAGATTGCTTCGTCCCTCGCAATGACTAATCCGACTGTCATTACGAACCTCTCCTGCCCTTGTGTCTTTTTACAAGGGTTGTGAAGCAATCTAAACTCCTGGTAGATCAAGAACGTTGGAGATGGAAGATCGTGCGAATTACTCACGAAGTGTTTGTGAACCTCACACGCTAATTTAGGGCGAACAGTCTAGATTGCTTCGTCCCTTGCGGTGACAGAAGGGCACGCCGCTGTCATTGCGAACCTCTCCTGCCCTTGTGTCTTTTTACAAGGGTTGTGAAGCAATCTAAACTCCTGGTAGATCAAGAACGTTGGAGATGGAAGATCGTGCGAATTACTCACGAAGTGTTTGTGAACCTCACCCGCTAATTTAGGGCGAACAGTCTAGATTGCTTCGTCCCTCGCAATGACAGAAAAATCGTTTTTCTCAACGAATTCACTAATTTGCCAGGCTGTCCTATTCCCTACTACCTGTCAACCATCACCTATCACCTCAAGTCCATATGAACTTCATCAGAAAGTACACAATCCTTTGACTCTTGCCTTTTAGAGTGCTATTATCTTATTAAATTTATTATTCATATTTAGTTTATTCTGTACGTTAAAATGGAGGTCTTATATGAGCGCAGTCTTTATTTCACGCATTATCGGTGCAATTGTCCTTGGTATCATTGGTGCTTTCACCAGTCTCCCCGTTTACAATTTTGTTCAGCAGTTTGTCGATGTGCTCACTCTTTCACAGGGAGTGGTAACCGGTCTCACAGCGGTGATTTTTGCCGCGTTTGGCTTTTTAATCACCCCTTATATTACGATCAAGCCATTCCAGGCTTTGATAAAACTGTTTAATAAATCTTCAGCCCAATCATTGATGAGTGGGCTTATTGGCATGACCATTGGTCTGATCATCGCTGCCATCATGGCATATCCGCTTTCATTACTACCAAGACCTCTGGGCCAGATTTTGCCGCTTGCCGGCTTGCTGCTTTTTGGCTACCTTGGAGGGGTTCTCTTTGTCACAAGGCGGGATGATTTCATGAATCTATTCAAGAATATGAGCAGCAAGATGCCTTCGCGCGCAAAAGGCGAAAGTGAGAGGCGCGTTTTGGTGGATACCAGCGCGATCATCGATGGGCGCATTTCTGACATTGCCAAGACTGGCTTTTTGGGTGCGACGCTGGTCGTGCCGCGTTTTGTGCTCAACGAACTGCAGTTCGTCTCTGACTCTGCCGACAGCCTCCGCCGCCAGCGCGGACGCCGTGGATTGGACGTGCTCGGAGAACTCCAGGAGAATAAGGAAGTAAACGTGGTTATCAGCGACATCGACGTGGAAGGCGTGCGCGAGGTGGATGACAGGTTGGTGCTGCTTGGGCGCCAAATGAACTCCCCGATCCTGACCAACGATTTTAACCTCAACCGGGTTGCTGAATTACAAGGCGTCAAGGTGCTCAACATCAATGACCTCGCCAATGCAGTCAAAGTTATCATTCTGCCTGGAGAAACCTTGCAGATTACTGTGATCCAGGAAGGCAAAGAGTACAATCAAGGCGTCGGATATCTCGATGACGGCACGATGGTGGTCATCGAAAATGGTCAGCGCTATATTGATAAGCAAATCGAAGTCACCGTTACCAAAATCTTGCAGACTTCTGCCGGGCGGATGATTTTTGCCAAACCGAACCACGAGTAAATACCGGGAGTACATGATGAGCCTTAAGATTTACAGCACCCTCAGCCGTTCAAAGGAAGACTTCAAAACCCTCGAGCCCGGCAAGGTCAGGATGTATGTTTGCGGTCCAACGGTCTACGCTGAATCACACATCGGTCATGCCATGTCTGCCCTGGTGTTTGACATTGTGCGGCGCTACCTTGAATACTCCGGTTATGAAGTCAATTTTGTGATGAACTTCACGGATGTAGATGACAAGATCATCAACAAGGCCAACGAACTGGGGCGGGACCCTTACGAACTGGCAAATCAGTATATTAACCAATACAAAGCCAACCTCGACGCGCTGAACGTCCTGCCAGCCACCAAGAACCCGCGCGCCACTGAAGACATGCCGCAAATCATTGAGATGATCAGCCAACTGATCCGCAACGAGTCTGCCTACGAAGTGGATGGCGACGTCTACTACGACGTAGAGTCCAAACAGGACTACGGCAAACTCTCCGGTCGGCGGCTGGATACCATGAGCGCCGGCTCGCGCGTCCAGGTGGATGAACGCAAAGCGCATCCCATGGATTTTGCCCTCTGGAAGGCTGCCAAACCCGGCGAGCCCGCCTGGGAAAGCCCCTGGGGCAAGGGGCGCCCCGGCTGGCACATCGAGTGCTCGGCAATGAATATGACGCACCTGGGCGAACAGATCGACATTCACGGCGGCGGAAATGACCTGATCTTCCCCCACCATGAAAATGAGATTGCCCAAACCGAAGCAATCACCCATAAAACCTTCGCCACTTATTGGATGCATAATGGCATGCTTGGCTTGAAAGCCGAGAAAATGTCCAAATCGATCGGCAATATGATCACCATCGACCAATTTCTAAGTGAACACCCCGGCGACGTGATGCGTTTGTGGGTCCTCAACGGCTCCTACCGCAGCCCGCTTACTTATAGCGATGAGGTTATCGATCAAACCGAACAGTCCTACCGCCGCTTGCTGAACGCCAAAAAACCCGTTCTACCGGGGGCAGCAGGTCTGCTGGAAGACAAGGTAATTGTTCTGAAAAATGCCGCTGAGCAAGCCCGGCAGGCTTTCAGAGACAGCATGGATGACGACTTCAACACCTCCGCTGCTTTAGCCGCAATCTATGAACTGGTACGCAACCTCAACCAGGCGCGCAGCGATGGCGCTACTGAGGACCAACTTTTGCCCGCGCGTGAGGCTTTCAACGAGCTGACCGGCGTCCTTGGGCTGCAGCTCGAGGAGCAATCCGGCAGCGCGAATGCCGCCGATCCGTTCATCGACCTGCTGGTCAGCCTGCGGCGCGACCTGCGCGCTGAGAAAAACTGGGCACTCTCCGACAAGCTGCGCGATGAGCTCAAAGCCCTGGGCGTCACCCTGGAAGACAGCAAAGACGGCACCAGCTGGAGTTGGGAGCAGGCGTGAAAGAATGGATCACCGGGCGCAACCCGGTCTATGAGACACTGCGCGCCAAACGCCGGCATGTTTTTCGTCTTTTGCTGCTGCGTGGGATCAAGCTGGATGGTCATCTGCCGGAAATCCTCACAATGGCGAAGGAACGCAATTTGCAGGTGTTCGAAGCCCAACGCCAGCAGCTCGATGTGATAGACAGGCACAACCAGGGCGTTGCCCTTGAAGCCAGTGAATATCCTTATGCTGCCCTTGAGGACCTCTTTGCCCACGCGCAAGCCAGTGGTGAGGCGCCTTTCTTCCTCTTGCTGGATCTGATCCAGGACCCACAGAACCTCGGTTCGCTGCTGCGGACTGCGGAACTGATGGGCGTGCATGGGGTGGTTATGCCATCCTCCCAGGCAGCCCAGGTCACGCCGGGCGTGGTGCACGCCTCTTCCGGCGGTTCGGAACACCTTCTCATAGCACAATACAACCTTGCCCAGGCGATTGATCGCATGAAGGAGCTGGAGGACGTGTGGGTGTACGGGCTTGATGCGTCACCCAAAGCGCGTCCTGTGCATCAACTGCGGCTGAATGGGGGCGTGGCGCTGGTGGTAGGCAACGAAGGGGAAGGCTTACGCGACCTGGTGCGGAAAAAGTGCGACGACCTGGTCAGCCTCCCCCAATATGGCAGGCTCGACTCGCTTAACGCAGCAGTTGCCGGTTCGATCGCGCTCTTTCTTGCCAGGCAGGCGAGGCAAGAATCTTAATGTAAGGGCGCCTGCAGAACTTGGGTTATTTGGTTGTAGGGGCGAAGCGTCCGGTAAAAAAAGATCCGTATCAACATGTTCAATCTTTAGGGATGCTTCGCCCTTACCCATATACGCCTCGCCCCTACCGGTGATGATCAATATGCCGTGAATATGGTTGGGCATCACGATCCATTCACCTAATTCAAGATATTTAAATCGATTGGGTAATTGCTGCCATTGAGCCGATGCAACACGACCAAAAGCATTTAATTGCATCACACCTTGTTGAATGTTGCCAAATAAACATTGGCGATTTTTTGTACAGATCGTCACGAAATAAGCACCTGCCTGGGAGTAATCAAAATCTTTCAATCGCAGAGAATGCCGGTGAAATGGTTCTGAATGATCCATAAGGTATCTACCTGCCTATTTGTAGGGGCGAAGCGTCCCAATATAAAATCTTCGCATCACCAAATTTAATTATTAAGGACGCTTCGCCCCTACCCCATATATGCTTCGCCCCTGCCTGGAATTACAGGAAAAGCACTGTAACCAGCCAGAGGCAGACCATCACGAAGCCCATAATCAGGCGGATGCCAGCTGCCAGACCGTAGCCAAATGCCAGAGCCTTGGTGGCTGCCCAGGCTTTTTCGCGGTCGTTATTGAACCGGCGGTATTCCAGAATATAAAGCAGTGCCAGCGCGATCGCAATCCCGCCAATTGGGGTCAGGAAGATGCCGCCAATCAGCATCCCCAGCCAGCTCACAAGGATCTCCGACCAGGGAACCCCAGCATCGCGGGACTTTTTGGCCCCCAGAAAATTATCCAACAGCGACCCAATCAGCATGAGCAAAGTGCTGACCACAAAAAACGCGACCGTAAGCCCAAATTCCAGCGGGGAATGCCCGCGGTTGAAACCCACATAGATCACCCAGATCAGGTGACCCAGCCAGCTGACGGTCAACCCCGGGAAGAACACCAGGAAGAGACCAAAGAAGCCAACGGCGTTCAGAATGCCGCTGAGTGCTATCATCAAAATCTGGACCCAGTCAGGACTCATTTTATTACCTCAATCCCGCCCATGAGCGGCTTTAGAACTTCCGGCACCACGATGCTGCCATCCGCCTGCTGGTAGTTTTCGAGCACGGCAATCAGCGTGCGCGGCAAGCCCAGACCGGACCCATTCAGCGTGTTCACAAACTGCAGGGAGGAACCATCTGCCGGACGATACTTGATGTTGGCGCGTCTGGCCTGGAATTGACCGATGTTGGAAATGGACGAAACCTCGAGCCATTCCTGGCAGCCTGGCGCCCAAACTTCCACATCGTAGGTCTTGTGCGAGGCAAAGCTCAGGTCACCGGTGCACTGTTTAAGGATGCGGTAGGTCAGCCCAAGCCCCTCGCAGGTGGCGCAGGCATCAGCAACCATGTTTTCGAGTTCCTGCCCGGCGTTTTCGGGCAGACAGTACTTGTACATCTCAACCTTATCGAACTGATGTCCGCGTTTGATGCCCCGGACATCTCTTCCCGCGCTCATTTTTTCACGCCTGAAGCAGGCAGTATAGGCCGTCAGGTTCATTGGCAGGGCTGATTCATCGAGTATCTCACCCATCATGATACCAGTAAGGGGAACTTCGGCTGTCGGCACCCACCAAAAATCTTCCTGGTGATCATGGTAGAGATTATCCGCGAATTTCGGTAGCTGCCCGGAAGCAAACATGACCTCTTCGCGTACCATCCAGGGCGGATAGAACTCCTTGTAGCCCTGGCGAATGTGAAGATCGAGCATCCAGAAGATCAAGGCGCGTTCAAGGCGGGCACCAGCGCCTTTGAGCACATAAAAGCGCGTTCCGGAGAGTTTCACGCCGGCTTCGAAGTCGATAATATCAAGGTCGGTGCCCAAATCCCAGTGGGGTTTTGGCTCAAAGTCGAAGTGTTTGGGTTCACCGATGGTTCGCAGCACCACGTTGTGTTTATCATCTGGTCCAAGCGGCACATCCGGGTCGGGGATGTTCGGGATACCAGCCAGGGTGTCGTAGAGCGTGGTTTCTGCCTGTTTGAGGGTCTCGTCCAGCGCGGAAATTTCCTCCCCAAGCACACGCATGGCGCTGATTTTCGCTTCGCGCTCTTCCTTGCTTTTCATCCTGCCGATTTCCTTACTGACGGCGTTGCGTTCCGCTTTTTTGGCTTCAACGTCCAGGATCAGGCGACGGCGCTGCTCATCGAGCGCGATCACTTCATCGACAATACTTGTGTCAATTTGGCGCCTTGTCAGGCCATCTTTTACAAGCTCGGGATTTTCCCGGAATAATTTCACATCCAACATGCTGACCTCTTCTCTGACTCCAATTGAGCCTAACTGATTGATTTTACCATTCCATCGATTTGGTGATGGTTGTCGGGGATTACTGGTATGCGTTTCAAAAGTCGTTAGT
>DIVL01000074.1:13462-67018 GCA_002435825.1 Anaerolineaceae bacterium UBA6133 | reverse complement strand
GCTCGAGGCCGGATACTGGTAAAATAAACCTGCGCTCAGACTTCGAACTTACCTTTCGATCCGAGTGAAAAAACATAATAAAAAAGGAGCTTGGTGATGTTCCAAAATTACGAAGAGGCATTGCAATACATTCGGGAAAACGAAGTTCGTATGATTGACCTCAAGTGGAGCGACTTGTTTGGTCGCTGGCACCACGTTTCGGTGTCTGCTGAATCCTTTACGCCACAGATGATGCGGGATGGCATTGGGTTTGATGGTTCTGCCGTTGGGTTTAAGCCTGTCACAGCAGGTGATATGATCCTCATTCCGGATCTCTCGACTGGGTTCTTCGATCCATTTTTCAAGCGTCCAACCCTATCATTCCTGGCGGATATTTTCGAAGCTGATAGTAAAGCACGCTTCGATTTTGACCCCCGCCAAATCGTGGCTAAGGCTGAGGCTTATCTAAACAAGACTGGTATTGCTGACCATTCCATCTGGGGTCCAGAATACGAGTTCTACATCCTGGACGAAGTCAGTTACGAAAACCGTTTGAATGCCAGCTCTTATTTGCTCGTCTCTTATGAATCCGATTGGATGGAAAATCCCACCACCAATGGCTACCTGGTCTCCAACCACCGGGGATACCACCAGATTGCGCCGGGTGATCAAAACCAGGATCTGCGCAACGAGATTTCGCTCATGATGGAAAATTTCGGCTACAAAGTCAAGTACCACCATCACGAAGCGGGTGGGCCGGGGCATGGTGAAATCGAACCTCCTCTCCAGAACATTTTCAAATCCACTGATGGATCCATGATGGTCAAGTACCTGGCAAAAAACCTGGCTTACGAAGAGGGCAAAACCATCACCTTCATGCCGAAACCATTTTTTGGTGCCGCAGGCAGCGGTATGCACTTCCATCAATTCCTGGTCAAAGATGATCTGAATGTATTCTATGATGCCAAAGGTTATGCCAACCTGAGCGAGACAGCCTTGTATTACGTTGGCGGAATTCTCGACCACGCCGCGGCTCTTTGCGCTCTCACCAACCCTTCAACCAACTCCTTCAAGCGCCTTGCTCCAGGGTTCGAAGCTCCTACCAGCTGTTTCTTTGGCAAAGGCGATCGCAATGCTGCTGTCCGTGCCCCCAAGTATGCCACCGACCCAAGCGAAGTGCGGGTTGAATACCGCACACCGGATGGCACCTGCAACCCCTACCTGGCTATCCCCGCTATGCTGCTGGCTGGATTGGACGGCATCGCCCGCAAAGTTGACCCGCGCACGGCAGGGTATGGACCTTTTGATGACGACGTCTTATCGTGGCCGGAATCGGAACAAAAACACATCAAGAAAGTTCCGTTCTCGCTCAACGAAGCCCTGGACGCCCTCGAAAAGGATCACGACTTCCTGACGAACTCTGGCGTATTCTCAGAAGAGTTTATTAATTTCTGGGTGAAGGCATTGCGCAAAGAGGCTACCGACATCCTCACGCGCCCAATCCCGATCGAAATCGAGCGTTATCTGGATTGCTGATCAGTTTGAAGACCAATAAAGCACTTGCTTAATGCAGGTGCTTTTTCCATTCTCTTTTTGTTTTGAAAAATTCATTGGAAAATTCGTCCTGAAAACCTATTTTTTTTCGTTTTATTGGCGTATAATAATGTCACTATACTCGTTCAAGATTGGAGGAAATTCTTATGGCAAGTGTAAATTACGATCATGTTTGGAAACGTTTTGGTGACGTAGTCGCCGTGCAAGATCTAAATCTTGCAATCGAAGATAAAGAGTTCTTAGTCCTGGTTGGTCCTTCCGGCTGCGGCAAGACTACAGCCTTGCGCTGTCTTGCAGGTTTGGAAGAAATCTCAGAAGGTCAAGTGCTCATTGGCGACCAGGTCGTCAACGACATTGCCCCCAAAGATCGCGACATCGCTATGGTTTTCCAGAGCTATGCCCTTTATCCACACATGTCTGTCTACGACAACATGGCATTTGGCTTGAAACTGCGCAAGCTCGACAAAGCCGACATCGATCGGCGCGTCAAAGAAGCAGCTGAGATCCTTGGTATCGAAACCCTGCTCAAGCGCAAACCCAAGGAACTCTCTGGCGGTCAGCGTCAGCGTGTCGCTGTTGGGCGTGCTATTGTACGCGAGCCAAAGGTTTTCCTCTTTGATGAGCCCCTCTCAAACCTCGACGCGAAACTTCGTGTTCAGACCCGCGCTGAGCTCTCCAAACTCCACAAACGCCTCTCGACCACCTTCATCTATGTCACCCACGACCAGACCGAAGCCATGACCATGGCATCCCGGATTGCTGTCATGAACAAGGGCAAGCTGCAGCAGCTCGATACACCGCAGGTGCTCTATGATCATCCTGCCAACCTTTTCGTTGCCGGCTTCATTGGCTCCCCCGCCATGAACTTCTTCAATGGCAAGGTCTACATTGAAGAGGGCAAGATGTTCGTAGATATGGGCTCTTTCCGTGTCCGCGTACCGGACCACAAGATTGCCCGCTATGAAAGCGTCATTGGCAAGGACATCATCTTTGGTATTCGCCCTGAAGACATTCACAATCCCGAGTTTGCCCCTCCCAGCATCATTGCTGAGCCTGTGGACGTCACCGTGGATGTGACTGAGCTGATGGGTAACGAAATCTTCCTTTACCTGGTCCATGGCGAACATAGTTTCATCGCCCGGGTTGATCCCCGCACTCATGTTGAGTTTGGTGACAAAATGCGGGTTGTCTTCAATATGGACAACTTCCACATCTTCGATCCCAGCCTCGACGCGGAAAATCCCCCCGTCGTCCTTTAGTTATCACAACAAAAAGACCCCCGAAAACCGGGGGTCTTTTTGTTTAAACAACGTTCTTTAACTTGCGCTTGCGGGTGATCACCACCAGCAGGATCCCCACAAACAGTGTAAAGCTCAACACCAACGCGAAGGCATCCCGCCAGAAAACCAAGGGGAAGAGGCGGATGAGCGTGCTGGATTGATCGAAAAGCCAGGTGCCGTCCGCAAAAAAGAGGCGGTGAAAACGGTCGAACAATGTATCAAAACTCACCAGCAAAAAGATCAACAATGCAACTATCAAGCCCAAAGTCACCCATCCGCCAGCGTTGAATGCCTGCCGCAGCGAGCTCCACTGCCCCATGACCAGGAACCAGCCGAGAATTGCAACACTCAGCCCGATGATAATGTACCAGGCGATCAGGGCACCCTGAACAACTTGCTTGACATCGACCATGTGTGAAAGCTCGGATTCAGTAAAGATCTTTTGCCCTTGAAAGTTCTGCAGGTTGCCGAGGTATTCGATTGGCTCGCTGTTGGTCAGGTAGCGGATTGAGTATCCCGCCCACTGCTTACGATCGCGGGTCTCCATGCCGTAGGGGTCGAGCGGAAATCCCGCGCGGTCATACTCGAACTCAGCGAACGCCGGGCGCATGATCAGCCTCACCCCACCCATCAGAATGATAAAGGGGATGAACAATGCCAGAATTACAACCAGAATCTTATTAATTTTCATGAGATTTCCTTTTCTTAATATCAAGTCAATTATAGCTTGACAATCAAAAAGGGGTTACCGTGTGTAGGAGCATCCCATTATTACCTTGTGTAGGGTCATCCCCCCATTGTTAACTCGTGTAGGGGCAACGCCCATATGGTTGCCTTAGGCAGGCACGGGGGCCTGCCGCTACCAATGGGCTCTGTTCTCGCCGGTGTCCTCACTGAGCGAGGGCTTTGACCGCAAGGTCTCCTAATTTCTCAATAATCTGAGCCGGCAGTTGGTTGGGCAGGCACGGCGTGCCGTGCTCCTACCCAACATCATCCAGCAATAAAACAAAAGAACCGCCACTTTCATGACGGTTCTCTCGGAAATCTCAGGCTGGGGGCAAAGGAGTCGAACCTCTACATACAGATTCAGAGTCTGCTGTCCTGCCATTAGACGAGCCCCCACTAACGAATGCCTATATTACCACATTCCTGCCTTTTCTTACAAGGGTTCTTCCCGGAATTCTTTGTCCTGGCTGCGCATTTTGATGTTCTCAACCAGCCCTATCCCCAATAGCATTGCAACCAGTGAGCTGCCGCCGTAGCTGATAAAAGGCAGCGTCAGCCCCGTCACCGGCAGCAACCGCAAATTCACCCCCACATTCACAATCGTCTGGAATCCCATCAAGATACCAAACCCATAGGCAATCAGCGAGCCGTAGGCGTCTGGCGCGTTTTGCGCCACCTTGAAACAGCGCACGATCACAAAAATCAACGACGCCAAAACGAAAACCGTCCCAACGAAGCCAAACTCATGCGCCAGCACGGAAAAGATGAAATCGTTATGGCGGATCTTCAGAAAGCGCAGCTGCACTTGCGAACCCTGCCCGTACCCCTTGCCAAACCAACCTCCCGAACCGATGCTGATCAGCGCCTGGTCAACGTTGTAAGTGTCGCCGTAACGCGCATCCTCAACCGGGGCGATGAAGGTGGTTATGCGAGCTTTTTGATAATCCGCCAGGTAAGGAAAATCAAGCAGAAATGAAATCCCTATGAAGAGCGCGGCTGCTCCAACCATGATCAGGATATACTTCGTTTTCAAACCGCTGATCCAAAGCATGGTCGCCCAGGTGACGAAGATTACGATGCTGGTGCTTAGGTTAGGCTGAAGCAGAATCCAGAGGACAATGCCGGACGTCAGAGCCAAGCTCTTTCCTATCGTCATCCAATTATTGATGCGCTCAATGTTGTTCGAAAAGAAGCTGGAAAGCGAGAGAATAATGGCAATTTTCGCCAGCTCCGCTGGTTGGATGGTCACCAAGCCAGTCTCCAGCCACCTGGCAGCGCCAAACCTTGCCCCACCAAACACAAAGACCAATAGCAGCAGCAACGCCACCACGATGTAGAAGGGTCTACTGAGCGTCTTCCAGATGTGATAATCAAACGAGGCGCTTAAAAACAATATCACCAAGCCGATGATCAGGAACGTTGCCTGTCGTCTTGGATGGTCCACCAGGGTGGGATTACCAGCAATAGCCGACGAGATCAGCGCCACGCCAAAAACACACAGCAGCAACACCACCGCAAAAAGCGGGATGTCAAACCGTTTCCAAATCTCACGCGTGTTCATAAAAGCTTAAACTTCCTCGACACTGCTTCCCGCAATTGGACAGCGCCCTCTCCAAACCGGATTTCGAGCGGGGATGCGTTGAGCATTTTTTTGGGGATTTCCACCACCTGCCCGCATAAACTCAGCCCGGTGCCAGCATAACGCAAAACAAACATCTGCGAAAACGAGTCTCCTCCGCATCCAGCCTTTACGCTGCCCCTGACCGTGCCCCAGACGGTCAAGCTGCCAGCGGCTATCACCTCAGCCCCCTCAGGCACATCTCCAATCACCACGCCGTTTGCCTTGAAAGCGACTTTTTCGCCCTTTTCCAGCGGTTTGGTGCGCCATTCAACACTATGCCCATCCTCTTGCGATGAATGGCGCATTGGCTTTTCAGCTGCGTTTTGTGTTGAAATGCTCGTCTGAAGTTCAAAACTACTGGCAGAAGCCAGGGTGGTTTCTGAGGTTGTCAGAACAGCCCAGAGGCAAACGCCTTCATCAGATAAGTCTCGCAAAAGCTTGAAAAGCTGGTCCTGGGACCAGTCCGCTCCGTCAACATCCAGGGCGATCCGTCCACCTTTAAAGAAGCGTTCCTGGGTCTGGATGCGCGAGATCAGCATGTCCCGTTGAACATACCAGGGTCTCTCGGGCAGGCTGATAAGAACCCCGCCCTTGATTCCACGAACACTGATCTCATCCATATTTGACAGCCTATGGTATCGCCGGAGCGTACTCGTTTTGCTGCAGCTCCTGATCGACCTGTTTCAACTGGAAATACGCATCAATCGTGAATTTGGCAATAGGACCAGCAACAGTGGAACCTTCAGCGCCGTGGTAAACAAATACAGCCACGACGATTTCGGGGTCGTCATAAGGCGCGTATCCCACAAACCAGGCATGCGCCGGCCACGATCCTGGTATGCAAAGTCCCTCACGGTTTGCCCAATCATCACAGAACTCAGCGGTTCCAGTCTTGCCAGCAACCTTCCAGGGATTATCCTGGAATTCAAACCAGGCAGTACCATCATCCCGCGTCACCATTTCCATACCGCGTTTGGCAAGGTCGATCACCGATTGTTCCACAACCTTTAGCTCATCGGTGCGGTTGTTGCCTTCATAAGTAGCGATCATTGGATCTTTGGTAATATCCCAAAGGATTTCAGGCTCAGATTCATAGGTGAGGTTACCATCATAATCCGTGATTCTGTCGATGATGGTCAGTTTATAGTGCTTTCCGTCATTGATAATCGTGTTGATGGAATTCAACACCTGTACTGGGGTCGCCAACACATAACCCTGCCCGACCGTTGCCAGGTAGGTATCACCAGTCGCCCAGTTTTCACCAATATTCAAACGTTTCCAGGTTGGGTTAGGCAGCAATCCATCCGCTTCACCTGGAAGTTCAAGTCCAGTCGTTTTTCCGTAGCCAAGCGCCGCAGCGTACTCATCCATGCGCCAGATGCCCAAACCGCCCCCCTCCACTTCACCTTCATAACCGCCGCCAACCTTGTACCAATACACATTACATGAATAAGAAATACCGTGCAAATAGTCCACCTGCCCATGCCCGGCGCGATCCCAGCAGTAGTAGTTTTGTAAAGTACCAATGTCAGTCTCATAAAACTGCTGGCGGAGAGTGATCATGCCCGGGTCCTCAATTGTCTGATATTGCGTGACCACATCTTCATTCAAGACCCCCAATGCAGAGACCATCTTGTAAACAGATCCCGGTGGTAATTCGGAACTGATGGCTTTGTTGAGCAAAGGTTTGTGTTCGTCTATACTCAGCTGCTCGTAGTAGTAACTCGGGATAAATTGAGACATGCGGTTATTTTCGTAGCTCGGAAAAGACACCATCGCCAGGATCTCGCCAGTCTTGGCATCCATGGCTACAACAACTCCCATGGTGCTCAGGATCTCGTTCTGCCAAAGCATATAGCGCTCATTCCAAAATTCAAGCTCATTCACCAAAGCGGCGCGGGCAGCCTGCTGCAAACGATAGTCGATCGAGAGGTAGACGTTCTCTCCGGGCACTGGATCAATCGGCTCTTCGATGTCGCGCACAATCTCACCACCAACCGTTACTTCCACCAACCGTCGTCCATTGGTGCCGCTGAGCACATCCTGCATCGCGTTCTCGACGCCCATGTAACCTACCTTATCCCGTCCAGAAACAAAGCCCTGCTCGGTGTAGTAGTCCAATAGCACTTCCGGAATGGGTCCAAGAAAACCGATAATTTCCGCGGTCTGATCGCCAGTTGGATATTCCCGGATCTGTTCGATTTCGACATCGATACCAGGCCAATCAACGCTTTTTTCCTTTATAACCATGGCTGTCTGCTTGTTGATATTGCATTTCAGGCGCGTCGCCTGAAAAGGCCAGAGGCTGTTAGCAATCTCCACCACCTGTTCAATGCCCAAGGTGGTATAGCAGGGTGTGAAGGCACCTGCCGTCTGCTCGTTGACCTCGCCCTGGCTGACAGGAATATCGATCAGAACACTCAGCTGGTCAAATATTTCGCGGATTTTTCCTGCTGAATCCGGCAAGTTAGCCGGAGTGACGGTGATGTTATACTGCGCCACATTGCGGGCTAAAACAATGCCATTCCGGTCAAAGATCATTCCCCTTTCGGTCGGGATACTGATGACCTTAGTGCGGTTATCTTCCGCTTGCGCTCGATACTCCTCACCCTTGACAATCTGGTAGTTAAAAAGTTGGGCGATATAGTAGACGAAGACTACCGCGATGATCAGATAGATCCAGCGGAAACGCTTCAGATCGATAGTTGGTTTTTCATAGTTGCCATTATTCATGTCTGGGCTCCTTGCGGGTACAGCCACACGCTCAATTCCCGTACGATGGCATGCACTGGAATTGCTAAGAACATATTGAGAAATACCGTCGGCAGAACCACGTTCACCAGTGCTTCAGAGAACACAAAGGGAATTCTTTGCACGAACAATACGGCGATCGAAAGAAGATTTGTCAGGATGGTCGCGCCAAAGGTCAACAGGAACATCCCCAACAGCGGTGTCTGCCAAACGCGCTGCTTCAGGCTTAGCGATGCAAGATAAACTGCCATATATACCACCATTGGTACAAAATAGGGCAAAGCTGAAACGAGCCCAACGATGCCACCCACGATCAGGATCAGGATCCAGAATCTTCTGTGTTTTTGATGCAGGCAGAGCGCGATTGCGAGCAGCAGCACCAGGTCCGGGCTGCCTGAGAGGATCATCCAACGGCTGAAGACGCCATACTGGAGCATCATCGCCAGCACAAAACTCATTCCGTATACCAGGTAAATTAACACGCACAGACCTCAGGGCACCAACGGTGTGATATCAACGGCATCAAAATTGGTGATGACGAGCACCGCACTTAGAACTGAGAAATCAACGATTGGTTGGACAGAACCCGTCTGGAAGAGCGCGTTCTGACGCGACTGCAACGAGAGAACCTGACCCACAAAGATATTTGGCGGGTATGTCCCTCCCAAACCGGATGTGAGAATGACCTCACCGATATCAACCTGGCTGTCTATCGGCACCATATCAAGGCTGACTTCGCCGGTGATGGAACCACTTACCTGTCCTTCAACATTAGCGGTTTTGAGCCGCACATTTACAACCGAACCAGCGTCGGTGATCAGTTGAATACGGGCGGCGTCCGAAATAACCGCGTCGATCCTACCCACCAAACCCTGCTGAGTTACCACCGGCATGCCATAGCGTATGCCGTTATTGGAACCTTTATCAATAATGATGTATTGCAGGTAAGGGCTGATCTCGCGCCCAATCACCGTCGCGGCTACGTACTCATGGTCTGGATTGTTGCGCGCAAAGTCCAACAGAGTGTAGAGAATATCTGCCTGAGCCAGGTTTTCCTGCAGGGCAATAATTTCGCTTTGCAGCTGCGCCACCTCGTTGCGTAAAAGGGCATTCTCTTCGCGCAGGGTTGCCATGTCGCGTGGGGAACCAAAGAAGTCGCTGAAAGCCAGGTAGCGTTCAGAGATCCAGCTCTGAGCGGAGATCAGCGGGCTGACAGAAACGCTGAAAATCGGCGTCAGATAGCCTGAAATCGCCAGCATAAGCACGCCGACTATCACGATGATTAAAATCAGGTTTCGTAGATTTTTTGCAGAAAATAGATTGCGCATGTCGAATCTGGTCTATCCAGATCGCAAGGAAGATTAACCCTGCGAATTTGTGTAAGGATCCCGTTCGATGCCAACGAGTAAGTTTTCGTATAAATCCAAGTCGTCCAATACCATTCCACAGCCGCGTGCCACACAAGTCATTGGGTCTTCCGCCACCCAGACTCTTACGCGGACCTCGTTCGAGAGGCGCTCAGCCAAGCCCTGGAGCTGGGCAGTTCCACCCGCCAGGCAAATGCCGTTGTCCATCAGGTCTGAGAGAATCTCGGGTGGGGATTCATCCAAGGCATCCTTGATGGTATCCACAATCACCTGGACCGAGGGCGAAAGTGCTTCGCGAATCTCAATTGACGAAATTTCGATGGCTTCTGGCAGACCAGTAATAAGGTTACGCCCGCGGACATCGACCGTCTTCTCTTCCTTGAGCGGGTAAGCTGAACCGATCGCAATTTTCACCTTCTCAGCCATCTGCTCACCAATGAACAAGTTGTACTTGCTGCGGACATATTCAATGATGTCTTGGTCCAATTCATCGCCTGCCACCCTCAGGGAACGGGAGATAACAATTCCGCCAGTGCTGATCACCGCCACCTCAGTGGTACCCCCGCCGATATCCACAATCATGTTGCCAGTGTCCTGGTCTATAGGCAGACCAGCCCCAATGGCTGCCGCAGCAGGCTCAAGGACCATATAGGTTTCCCGCGCCCCAGCTGACATGGCTGCATCATAAACCGCGCGTTTTTCAACCTCAGTCGCGCCAGATGGAATACCAATGACAACCCGTGAGTGTGGGAAAAGCACGATGCTGTTTTCGTGGGCTTTGCTGATGAAGTACTCAAGCAGCGCCTGGGTGATATCATATTCTGAGATCACTCCATCGCGCAGAGGTCTGAGGGTGACCATATTGGCAGGCGTACGCCCCACCATCGCCTTGGCAGCAGCGCCAATCTTCAGCGGTTCACGGGTGCGCTTATCGATCGCCACCCACGAAGGTTCGTTGATGACAATGCCCTTGCCCCTAACATTTACCAATGTGTTAGCAGTGCCAAGGTCAATTCCCAGGTCTTGTGAAAGCAACCCAAGCAGCCATTTTATGGGGTTAAAGAAAGCCAAAGTTCGTTCTCCGTCCTATCTACCACGAGAATAATGCTCGCAATTATAACATAGTAGGCTCACTCCTGATTGGACGCAAACCGAGCGCAAACCGAGAGCGCAACCCGAGTGTATTCTATCAATTTTGCACACCTTCTGTGCACTGCTTGATTAAGAGCGTTTTCCATTTTTTTAGATAATTGTTTTTCTTAAATCAAATTTAACAATAATTTTGATATTCTTGACAAGAGTCATTTTTGGTACAATAGTGAGATTGATAACCCGTGAGCTTTGTTTCGTCTTAACAATTGAATAGTAAGGAGACTGAATCTGTGAAACATTTACTTACCACCATAATCTTGTTTACACTAATCCTGACCGCATGCGCTCCGTCACAGGAAATGAGTGAAACTCTTCCCGTGAAAGAGACCGAGGGAACAATTGTTACAAATACAATTGTTCCCACCCTTGTGCCTGAAAACACACCTACCCCTACTGCAACTCTCGAACCCACCCCCACATCGACGCCTGATTTGGGTCAGCAACCTTATTTCGCAGATTTTTCTGAAACTGTTGATGATTGGGAGGTAGTTTTATCCAAAGAAACGACTGCTACATCCCAGGAAAACGGGGGATACGCGCTGCAAGCTTCTGGCCTCACTGCTGCGGTGGTAAGCAGCCCCAAATCTATAATTAAGGTTGCAGAATTAAGCCTTGAAGTAGATATTACTTTTGCCCAGACCGGAGACGAAACGGGTGGAGGCGGAATTGTTTGTGGCTATGCCTGGGAGAAAGCATTTTTTGGCATAGGCATAGAAAAATTGGGTAGGGAATATTATGCTGCCATTTCTCAAACCACCGAGAACTCGACATTATCCACAATAAGTTCTGTTAAGCTTACAGATTTTGTGGATCAACAGAGTTACCATCTTCAGGCGATTTGCTCCTCAACAGACTTAGGTCTGATAATTGATGGAAAGAAAGTTCTTCGTTATCCAATATCTGAGTTTAGACCTGGGAGAATTGGGCTTTATTCCTCTGGAGGGAGTGGCGTCAATAGCAGTGGAACTGCAATGGTAGACATGCCAAACAAAGTTGTTTTCGATAATTTCTCAGCAACCACCATGCAACTCCAGGACGAATGGGTAAAGGCTCCTATCGATCCCTTCGAGTTCCTGAGCGTTGGGGAGGTTCTCTATAGCGAAGACTTCTCAAATCCAACCGGATCATGGTCACAATTTACTGGCCCGGGACAAACGGTCAAACTTGAAAATGGAAAACTGGCCTTAACGAATACAACGGACAATGATTGGGTCTATTCCAAACTTGAATCCCTGACTGGGTTTAACTCAGGCGTTATGATGGAAACAGACGTCACCGTAGCCCCTGGATCACCTGAATTTCCTTACACTGGCTTTTTTTGTGATGTCGATGGAAATTGGAACAATCTTTATGCATTCCATTTTGATGGAGCAGGCTACACTCATTACTTGCAATTAAAAAACGGTAAATGGACTGGGATTGGAAATTCAAGTCTTCCATCTGATCAGAGTAATAATATAGTATCCGGACGAACCTATCACCTGACAGGGATATGCGGGGCAGGATATTTGGCCTTGCTTGTAGATGGAGTACCTGAGTTCTTTGTGCCTATTCCAGAACAAAAATTTCATTCTGTTGGCGTTGAAGGCGGCATGGAGATCGGTCAGGAAGGTGTGGTGACCTTCCTGTATGACAATTTCAAAATTACCAGAATTGATCCAATCAATAATTAAAGTTTAAAAAATTGACTGATCGATCTGAACTGGAAACAGCTTACTAACATCGTAACCTTAATGTATTTCAAAGTCATCGATATTTTTAAAAATATCGATGACTTTTTTAATCACAACAGGAGGAACTTAAACTTGGATTGCTAACAAACAGCAAAGGAGGCTAAATTATCTCTATTGTTTCATAAGCTGGATGCGGAGATTTTTCTAAACCTTGATAGGTGCAAGCCAACCGATTTGGATGTTACAATACTTACACACCCGCACCAAATGGAGCAACTATGAACACTTCCTTCACACTCTTTCGCCTTCAGACCCAGGACACTCTGCGGATGAAAATGAACGCCCGCTTGAAGGAGATCGACCGCATAATCGCTGCCGATAAAGAAGTGAGCCAGGCTAACGCGAAGCTGGCGGAAGCTCGGGGGATCAATAAATCAGTCGAGTCCGTTTTGAAGGGGTTTGTTGACCAAGTTAAAGAGAAGAAACTCAAGCGTGAATTGACCCAGGCAAAACTCTTTTCCGGCAAGGTCCGCAACCCGAAGGAATTGCAGGATTTACAAGCAGAGACCCAGGCGCTGGATCGAACAATCGCCAAACTTGAAAATGAACAACTCCAGGCGATGATGGCACTTGAGGAAACAACAAAAGATTTGCGTCAGGCTGAAAAGGAACTTCAGCAGGTCCTGAATCGAAAAGCCTCACAAAGTTCCCTGCTCATCGGCGAAAAACACAAAATCGAGTCCGAAATTCCCCAGGTGGACGCCCAGAGACAAGCTTTAATTGAGCAATTGGATAAAGAAATTTTTATGATCTACCGCACGCTGCTGAAGAGCAAAGCCGGCAGAGCTGTCGCCGAAGTCAATGATGACACATGCAGCGCCTGCGGTGTGACAGTACCCCCTGCGGATATCCAGGCAGCCAAGTCACCCAACGTCGTCGCCTATTGCAAAAATTGCGGCAGAATACTGCACAAATCTTAATTATTTGATTGCCAGGGGGAGTAATAAACGGCGGATGAGAGATTCGACAAAAATCAGCAACAAGTAGAGCACCAAGGGTGTGAAATCAAAACCTGCAATCGGTTTGATCACCTTGCGGAACGGCCGCAAAACGGGTTCAATAATGCGTTCGATACCCCTGCGAAGTACGTTATCCATAGGCAGGACCATGGGCAAAAGCGTCCCGAGCACCAGGAAGATCCGCAATCCCTGCAAAAGAAAGAAAATAAAGCTAAATAAAAATTCCATATTAGTTGCCCATCGGGTAAATCCGCGGACCAAGCAGCGCTTGTCCGATGCGGATAATAGTAGCGCCTTCCTCAACTGCAACAGAATAGTCAGCGGAAGTGCCCATAGAAAGCTCTGTCAAACGTAAGCCAGGTATTTGCTGGTTAAGATAATCTCGTACCTGGCGCAACCTTTGGAAAAACGGCCGGCTTTGCTCTGGATCTTCAAATAAGGGAGGCATGGTCATCAGACCAGTCAGACTTAGGTGACTAAGAGAAAGGATTTCGCCAATGATCGGCAGTAGTTCTTCCCATTGATTTGTTTCCCAGGCTGGCAAACCTTCTTTTGATTCTTCCCCACTGACGTTGAGTTGCAGCAAAACCTCCAAGGGTTGAGAAAATTCCTGGCTCGACCGGGCAGTGTCCAGCCTTCGCGCCAGTTTCAGGGTGTCCAGCGAGTGCACCCGCGAAAAATCTTCTGCTACCAAACCGGATTTACGACTTTGCACGTGACCAACCATCTCCCAGCGGATGTCAGTGAGATGCGCAAGCTGGTCGATCTTTTCAGCAGCTTCTTCCGCGTAATTCTCACCAAAGGATCGCACACCACAGGCATAGGCTGCTTCAATCACGCTGACAGGCTGCCGCTTGCTGACCGCCAGGATCAAAACCTCGCTTGCGGATCTGCCACTCTTCTCAGCCGAAAGTGTGACCTTGGATTGGATAATTTCAAGCCGTTCTTTGATCGTCTGAAACAGTTCAGCGTTGTTTTCAGCCATCTTACTTTAAGGCGATAACCACCGCAAACCGCCCGGTGATGCCTTTCTCCTTTCGGTAAGAATACCACGCGTCCAGATTTTCGGCAGAGCAGAAGCCTGAGTTTTCTATCTGCTGCACGCCTGCTTGGCGCAGTACATATTCATTTGCGCCCCACAGGTCCAGGTATAGACCCGATCCTCTTGTTGCAAAGAATTGATCTGCTTCTGCGCCCCAGGCTTTCAGGAACTGCTGCCGCACTTCCTGCCCCACCTGGTAGCACTTGCCGCAGATGGACGGACCAAGCCCCACGCGCAAATCGGATGCCAGCGAGCCATAGCGCTGATGGATCGCGCTGACAGCTTCAGCGCCTATGCACAACAAAGTGCCCTGCCAGCCTGCGTGCACAATCCCTACCACTTTACGGGCTGGGTCGTGAAACAAAAGCGGCACACAATCTGCAAAACGCATGATCAGCGTCACCTCAGGCTTATCCGTGAAGATGCCGTCCGCGGGAGGATGTTTTCTCTCAGGTGGACGTGGAGCCTCGCTGAACAGGATAGTCTTGCCGTGCACCTGCCACACGTCAAACCGACTGGAATATGGGCGTCCAAAAACCTTGAACAGCTTCTTGTGGTTGGCAAGCACAGCGCTCGGGTCATCCCCATTGGTGCCGCCAAGGTTCAGGCTTGCGTAAGGTCCTTTGGAGCTGCCCCCTTTTCGGCTGAAAATTGCGTGATCCAGCGCGTCATCATCGAAGCTATCGAACTTGTAATATATGAGCCCTTCTTGCTGAAACTGTCGCATAGATCAGCTTTTCTGCCTTTCTATCGCCTTCCTGGCTTCCAGGCGCACCCGCTCTTCCAGGACGCTTTCCTCTATCGTAGGGATGCCAAACCAGGCGGTAAACCAGCCAAAAGCAGCGCCAGTCAGGACCCGCAAAAATGGCGTGCTTTCATGCACAGGCAGCCAGCTCAGGAAAGGAAGTTCCAGATGGCTCACAAGCTGCCAGACCCCATCCATCCCCATCGGTCCGATCGCCAGCAGGATCCAAAACCACCAAAACAGAGGTTTGAATTTTCTGCCCGTCAAAGCAAACATGATCCCAAAAAGCAGGAGTGAGCCATAAATGGCAACATCGCGCTGGCATAGAGCAATCTTGTAACCGGCAAAGTCGTTGCCAATGAAAGCACTGGCTGCTTGCGTATCATCGCTCGGGTATCCGGATACCTGCGAGTAGCTCAGCCTGTCAGAATTTGCCGGCACTTCCAGCGGGTAGTGAGCTTGTTCTCCAAAGAGAAAAAAGGAACGGTATGCCAGTTGATGGCAAAGCGGTCGGTAGAGCCTGTAAATGGTGTTGGCTTTTTCCACCTGACCAAGTCTCATCATCACCGGCGCGAGGAAAGGCAAAAACACGTACAAAGCCAGAACTATGTTGATTAATGCCAGGTAATGCCTTGAAAACCACAGCGAAAAGCGTTCACTCGCACCAAGACGGTCTTTGACCGCTGCCGGGCGATAATCCGTTGAATTCGCGTTCATGTGAGCTTCACTCAGGGCAAGTTTGAGGCTCTCAGGGTCCTCCGGGTTGAAAACTTGTTTCTCATCGATCCGGACAATCAACGTTTCTTTTGCGCGCTTCTTAAAAAAAGCTTGCTGACGAAGATCGATCAATTGAAGTTGGTGCGGAAATGGGTCCTGAAGAGCCGAGAGCCAGGCTTGGATCTTCCCAACTTTCTCACTGGTCGGATCGGTGGTAAGCAGGAAGGCTTCAACCATCGCTTTTCAGCTGCGCTCGATTAGCTTTCAATCACCTGGACGTAGGTGGAATTGCTCGCGTTGGTTACAGTGAGCTCACCTGGATAGTAGCCCACCACGGGATTCGTCCAGCGCCAGATCCATTTAGCATCGTCCGGCAGAACATTGACACAGCCATGTGACAGGGCGATGCCAAAATTGTTATGCCAGTAGACAGCGTGAATTGCCTGACCATCGGAGTGGTAGAGAGTCGTCCAGGCGATGCCTGGCGAATCATACTGCGAGACGCCCCCGGCACTCATGTGGAGCGAGATCATCTTCCGCCATACCGGAGTTGTCTCCGGGGGTGTCAGCCATTTGCCTTCCTTAACATAACCGGTTGAAACATCACAGAAGTAAACTTCGTGAGAGCCTTCAAAACAGGAGAGTGTTTGGGTTTGCAGGTTGACCAGGATGCGTTTGTCGCCTACATCCGGGTGGATCGGGCTGACTTCTTCCGCGGTCACAGGTCGGCAGGCGGCGGCATCCACCCAATAGTAGTCTGGGAGAGCGCCATACTTTTCCCCCAGCAGATATTCCGTCCTGCCATTCGCCTGGCGAACATCAAAAACCCAAAAAATCTGGCTGTAATAGAGTTTTGCCAAGCCTTGCGAGTCGCGAATCCAGGAAGACGCGTTTGCAGGCGACTTCGTCAGTTCCATGTTGACCACGGGCTGGGTGATCTCGACCCACAAACCAGGTTTGCCATCCTGGTCGAGAGGCAAACTGCTTAGAGGGGTATTTTCAATGTGTTTGACAGGCTGCACAAACGGGGCGTAGATAAATCCGTTGGGGGTTTCATACCAACGCTGGTTGTATCTGTTGAAATCAAGCACATTTGCCACAACCTCCTGCTTGATTTCAAAGACATCATCCCGCCAGGCGCGCATAACAGCGGGAGCGTTCATATTGGGCTCCGATTTTACGTCAACCCAGGAACGATACTCCCCTGCGCACACACGACCCAACTTTTTCCCAATTGGATAGGCTTGTTTTTTCAGAATTGCTGCCGGTTTGACCGTGGGTAAAATTGCCGCGCCGGCAAGGTAACCTGACAACTTGAGGAAATCTCTTCTGCTGATATCTTGGTTTAGTTTCATAGGTTAATTATATCCATGGCGTCGTTGGACGCAAAAAACTGTAGAATCAGGGCTCAAAAATCGCCGGAGCGACGGGAGTTTTCGCGCGCGATGTCGCGTTCCTTGATGGATTCACGCTTGTCGTACTGTTTTTTGCCTTTGGCGATGCCGATTTCCAACTTGGCTCTTCCGGCTTTCAGGTAAACCTTGATCGGGATGATTGTCATGCCCTTGATCCGTACGGCATCCCAGAGCGTTTTGATTTCCCGCTTGTGCAAGAGCAATTTTCTCTCGCGCGAAGGATCATGCTGAGTGGCGCTGGCGTGCTCGTAGGGCGCCACATGCGCTCCAACCAACCACGCCTGTTTGCCATCAGTTCGCACATACGCTTCCTGAAGGCTGATTTGCCCCATGCGAATGGACTTGATCTCAGTCCCCTTCAAAGCCAAACCAGCTTCAAAGGTCTCCTGTATGAAGTATTCAAAGCGAGCTTTTTTGTTCGTTGCGACAACTTTAACATCCATAAGGGTTTATTTTAACATAACTGAAGCCGGTTTACTCAAAGGATTAACTACTACATGCTTTTAACAATGCTGTTGATCAACCCATTAAGCATTTTTGCAATTTCTTTGGATTGCTGCTCAAGGCTTCTGTAAGTCTCATTTTTAATCCATCCTCGCAATTCAAACAACTCAAGCAGAGTAAGAGTTTCATATAAAGATCCGCGGGAAATATGGAAGAAATGAACAAACTCCTTTTTCGATTCTCTCCCTTTGCCTTCAGCAATGTTCATTGGGATGGATGTTACGGCTGCTTCAAGTTGTTCGATCAGTCGGTAATGTTTTTGGTCAGTCTCCAAATGACCAACAAGGTCAATCACATCGTTCGCAAACGCCATGCTCTTTTGCCAGACTAGTAAACCCTTGTATGATGATCTGTTTTCTTCGTCTTTCATTCTTTTCCTATCACCTATGAGCCATGAGCTACGAGCTATCAGCTACGACCTATCAGCGACGATCTATCCCCTACCACCTATCACCTATCAGCTACAAGCTGTTTATACGGTGTCAATAAACGTCTTCTCGACGCGGTTGAAGATGACGGCACCGACGAAAAGAACGACGACCATGAAGCCAGCGCTGTAGGCCAAACGCGGCCATGAGGCGTCGCCCGCTCCAAGGAATCCGGCGCGGAAGGTCTCGATGATCGGCGTGATGGGATTTACGTTTGCCACCCAGCGCCACTGTTCGGGGATGCTGGAGACGGGGTAGATAACCGGTGTGCCGTACATCCACAGGCTGACACCGAAACCCACAAGGTACTGCAGGTCGCGATATTTGGTGGTCATCGACGAAATGATGATACCGAAGCCCAGTCCCAATCCCGCCATCAGCAGGACCAATAGTGGCAGTGCTGCCGCCCAGGTGGTCAGCTTCACATCCGATCCTCGTAAAAAGAAGAACAGCAGAAATGCTAAAAAGAATAGCAACTGGATGCTAAGGGTGATCAGATTGGAAATCACGATTGAGATCGGGCTGACCAGGCGCGGGAAGTAGACCTTGCCGAAAAGATGGGCGTTGGAAGTGAAGGTGGTGGAGGTGCCGGAGAGGCAACTGGAGAAATAGCTCCAAAGCACGGTTCCGGACATGTAGAAGAGCATCTGGGGCAGTCCATCGGTAGGCAGCTGGGCGATGTTGCCAAAAACCACCGTGAACACCAGCGATGTCATCAATGGCTGTAAAAGGAACCAAAGCGGTCCAAGGATGGTTTGCTTATAGCGCGAGACAAAGTCGCGCCGCACAAATAGGCTGATCAGGTCGCGGTAATGCCAAACCTCTTTTAACTGCAGGTCATACCACTTTTTACGTGGCGTGATGACCATGTCCCAATTTTCGTTTTCGTCAATGTAAATTTCTTTTTGGCTCATATAATTGTTTTACTCGGTCAGCAGGTTTTGATGGATCCAGTCGACGGTGCGTTGGTCCCAGCGGTAGGTGTAAGCGGTGCTGTCCAAAGACGGAATAAAGGCATATTCAACCGTCAGCAGCTCATTGGGGATCTGGGCTGCATGCAGGTTGTCCAGTTCAAAGTTGCGCAGAAAACACACGCCAATGCTGGCGATTTGATCGATGGAAAGATCGGTCAAAAATTCCCCACTGAATTGATTTAGTAATGTTGGCACCTTCACCAGCGAAGCAGGCTGCATCAGTTTGTTTAGGATGGCTTTCATCACCAGGGTCTGATTGCCTACGCGGAAACTATCCGAGTAGTTGGTGCGGATGCGCATCAGCGCCAGCGCGCGCTCGCCGCTCAGGGTTTGCGGTCCCGCCGGGAAGGAACCCAGCGATGGATTGGGGTCGGTAACGCCCTGCGGCAGATTCACTTCCACCCCGCCGATCGCGTCGATAAAGTTGATGACGGTGTCAAAGTTGACCACCCCGTAGTGCTGGGGAGTGACGCCAAAGTTATAGCGGATGACCTCCGCCAGCGAATTCGCGCCAATGCCCTCGCCCAGGTAGCCACCCCAGCCTGGGGTGCCGAACAGGTAAGCCTGGTTGATCTTCATCGGGTTTTGCTCAGTGAAACGCCCCTCTGGCGCTTCCACCAGGAGGTCACGCGGCAAAGCCACCATGTTGACCTTCATCTCCACGAAGTCCACGCGCAAAACGCGGATCACATCCGCCAGCCCGTAGGTATATTGCGGGTCGCTGTAATCGATGCCAACCAGCAATACGTTCCAGGCGGTCTCATCGCCGCAGACTGGTTCTTTGCCGGCTTCCAGCGTTGGTTCCACAAAAACCGGCTGTTTTTCAAGGTTGGAAGGCGGTTGAACTGCCGCAACTTCCTCCCCCTCCACCGGACCAACTGCCATGGTCGGCAGGCTCAACGGCTCGGAGATCGGCTTTTGTAATGCCGGACCTGTCCAAACAAGGTAAAGGAAGGCAAGCAGGACTGCCAGCCCAAGAAGAATGTAAAGGAATACTTTCCAGCCGCTGGCTTGTTTCTTTTTAACCGGTGGTTGGGGATTACTCCCTGCAATGATGATTGGTTGTGTATCTTTCATATTTTCCTATTTAGGTCAGTGGTGATGTAGTTTTTTGCCTGGGTAATTACCCGCTGCCAGCTACGGGGTGAGCGACTCGCGGATATAGTCCGGCACCTCCGCGTGTGGGATCAGCACCCATCCGCCGCCTGGCGTGATATAGGAGTGGAACATCTCAGATGGGATCTCGCGCACGTGAATGTTTTGCTTGTCAATTTGCTGCGAGAGGCAATAAAAGCTCTGCAGATCGCGCAGGGTCAGATCGCTTTGCGTGGAGTCATCATTGAGCAAAGCGACGATCAGGCTCAGGACTTTTGTCGGGCTCAGACCGCTGCGGACTTTTTCCAGCAAGGCTTTCAACACGATGGTTTGGCGGTCGATGCGCCTGAAGTCGCTGTCATACTGCCTGATGCGCATAAATGCAACCGCGCGTTCGCCATCGAATTCGTTGACTCCAGCCGGGAAGTAATTGCGCGCATCCGATGCGGGAGCATCAAGCGTCACCTCCACACCGCCAACGGCATCAATATAACTTGCGATCTCGTCAAGATGCAGTACAAACTTGTGATCAATCTCCACACCGAAATTGTAAGCCAGGTTTTCAGCCAGCGACTTAGCCCCATTACCAGCCCCCAAAAAGTACTCGCCATATCCAAATGTGGCGTTGATCCGCCCTTTTTCGATGCCATACTTCTCAAAACCAACGACGGATACGAAAAAGTCGCGTGGAATGGCGACCAGGTTGATTTCAGACTTTGAAAAGTCGATCCTTGCCAGCCGGATGGCGTCAGCCTGGGCGTGCTCATCAATGCCAAGGATCAGCAGCGTGAGGGCGTCCGACCTGCCGCAAACTTCCGTTTGCGCGGCTGGTGAGATTGTTGTTGTACTTTCGGTTGCCTCAGAGTTGCTCTCAGACTGCAGGGCGGCGGGCGTGATGAGGATCGGCGCGCCGCCTGCTTCTTCAACCAGCTCGGTCGGAAGAGACTTGATCAACTCGTAAAATTCCGGGTTGGTGGTCACCAGCGTGCCAGGCGTCAAGACCAGGGGTGTCGAGCCGTCAGATGGTAGCGTCGTTTGCACCATGCACGCGCTTGGCAGCAGCGCCAGCAACAGGCAAAAGAAAAGGATCAGGTGTCGTTTTCGCATGGTGTCAATGGGTGTCATCGTAAAAACACTGATTTATTCCCGGTTTAATATATGCCTCCGCCCTTCCGACATGCTTTTCATCTCGGACAGGGCGTTACTTTATTAATCTACCCCCTGTTTTTGGCTTTTCAGCCGTTTTTTATCGGCTTCCGGTGCACCTTCTCTGCCGGAAGTTCCATACGCATCATACCACCTTGCATCATTTTTAACAGCACAGACACCCGTTCCCTGCCATTGACGCATTTTTCAAAAATGCCCTCAAACTGCTCGATAACGCTGTCTTCCACCAGGACCGCGTCGCCCGCCTTAAACCCGGAACGCGCCTGCTTTTGTTCAAGATTGAG
The DNA here is from genome assembly GCA_002435825.1 of Anaerolineaceae bacterium UBA6133. Classification (GTDB taxonomy): domain Bacteria; phylum Chloroflexota; class Anaerolineae; order Anaerolineales; family Anaerolineaceae; genus Mesolinea. The sequence goes on along the minus strand of DIVL01000074.1, from coordinate 45,525 downwards.
CTGTTGGGTCTGGCGGCGAACCGCCTCGATCAGTTTGGGGTGAATGGTTGCGGGGACACCGTCAAAATTGACCAGCCCGATCACACCCCGCATCAGAAATACCTTCTGTGCGTAGAGCTGTTCCGGCTCGTCGTTTACGAAAAGGTAGCCCGGGAAGTAAGGTTTGAGCGTGTGGGAACGCGGATTAACCGGTCTGACCGCATAAACTGGCAGATAAGAGGGGATAAGCTTCGCCCTTAGTTGATCGTTGACGATGAACTCCATATTTGACTTACAGCGCAAAGCGTACCAGTGATCACTGGAGCCAGTATTAGTTGCTTCAACGGTTCTGAGGTTTTCCATCTCCCTTTACCTTGCGGCTAATTATAACCTGTCAGGAAAGAGTGGTGATACTTTCGCATTAGTTCACCTAAAATGTTACTGAAATGCTATCGTTAGGTCAAATGAAAATGTTACCGAGGTAGCGATGGCAGAAACGGATCGAATGAACATAGATGAACGCAGGAAATATTTACACAAGATCTGGGGGAGGTACCGAGACTCGACCAAAACGGAAAAGAGTCAACTGTTGACTGAAGCGGAGGCTGTCACAGGGCTGCATCGCAAGTCAATCTTGCGCATTCTGAATGGGCGTTTGTCCAGGAAGAAGCGTGAGAAGCAACGGGGCAAGAGCTATGGCTGCGAAGTAGAAGATGCCTTGCACATCATTGCTCGTAGCCTGGATTACCCCTGCGCTGAACGTTTGAAGCCTAATTTAACCTGGATGTCCGAACATTTGGCTGTGTATGGTGAGTTGAAACTTGACGCTGAACTGCGTGAACAATTGGCAAAAGTGAGCATCTCAACCATGAAACGACTGATGAAGAAACGTGGCAAAGCTGAACCCAAATTGGCTTTCCGCAAATCACCCAGTCAGCGACAGAAACAATTGAGCAGAAGCATTCCCATCCAGCGTATCGATTGGCAGACAGAAGAGCCAGGCCATTTTGAGGTTGATACGGTTCACCATTGTGGCCCAACCGCGGGTGGTATCTATATCTATAGCTTGCAGATGGTGGATGTTGCCACCGGTTGGGCTGAACCAACCGCTATCTACGGCAACTCTTTCCAGGCTACCAAAGATGGCTTTGACTTCCTTTTGGCTCGTTTACCTTTCGCTGTGCTTGAACTTCATCCCGATAATGGCGCTGAGTTCATCAACCAGTTGCTCTATCGCCACTGGCATGCCCTTGTCCCCAATCTGCAGGTCTCACGCAGCAATCCCTATCGCAAGAATGACAATCGCTTCGTCGAGGAAAACAACCACAGCCTTATCCGGGCTTACATCGGCCATTCCCGCTTTGACAGTCTGGAACAATTGACCTGCCTGCGTGAACTATATGACAAGCTTTGGCTCTATCACAACTTCTTCTTGCCTGTCATGCATCTCAAGCAGAAACGGATTACCCCACAGCACTCCCTGCATCGCATTCACGACCAGGCACTTACCCCCCTTGACCGTCTGATAAAAAGTGGCTTACTCTCAAAATCCCGTGAAGCCGACCTGCTGGAAAACAGAAGGGCGATCAATCCCATGTTGCTGCGTTCCCAAATCGATAACCTGATCACCAGGTTGCTTAATTTACCTTGCTTGAAACCCGGAGAAAAAGTTGATTTCTATCAGACCAAACACAATCTTAAAGAACCTTCAGTAACATTATCTTTTGAGCCAACAACTATGTCTCAGTAACATTATCATTTGGCTTGACACTACTTTGCCAAAACCCCCTTTTCTGGACATAAATCATCGTATTTAAACAACCTTATTCAATTTAATTGTCCATCATTGTCAGTTAATTGTCAGCTAATTTACATTGTTAGACGCAGTCCCATTATGGTATATTTCAACCCACGCAGAGGAGCGAAAATGGCAAAGAATATCGTATTGGCATTAGGCGGCGGCGGGGTGAGGGGCATTGCCCACCTTGGAGTAGTTCAATGTCTCCTGGACAATGAATATGAAATCGTCGGGATCGCTGGAACGAGCGCCGGCGGTTTGTTTGGTGCCCCCCTGGCTGCCCAAGTTTCTTCAAGGGAAATCCTTGCAGCAGTTATTGACTTTTTCAAGAGCCCTAATTTTCGCCGCACTTCTTCAGACTCCGCCTCATTGATTGGAACCACCGGAATAGAACGCGTGCTGGCAAAATTCATTGAAGGTAAAACCTTCAATGACCTTCCTATCAAGTTTTCAGTGACCGCAGTAAGCTTCAAAACCGGCAAGGAAGTTGTCATCACTGAAGGCGATGTCAAGAAGGCAGTTCTCGCAACCATCGCCATCCCTGGCGTTTTCCCGACCAGGGGGGAGGATGTGCTGGTGGATGGCGGTGTTCTGGACCCAGTCCCAGTCAGATCAGCGCGAGCACTGAACCCCTCTGTCCCGGTAATTGCTGTGCCGCTTCATACCAAGCCAGCCAACTTTTCTCCAATGCAGACCAATACAGTCGTTATCGACCAGATTCCTGAAGCGATCGTTGACCGGTTGACCCGAACAAGGATCGGCGAGTCCCTGAGGTATATGAATGCTGGGGTTGAGCTCGGTTCGGACCAACTGACCGAATTAGACCTTGAAGTAACTAAACCAGACGTGGTGGTCAGACCGCTTGTCGGTCATTATGGAACGCTGCAAAAGGTCGATGCAACTGAATTGTTCGATGAGGGTTATCGCGCGATGGAAGAACAGCTGCCAGCCCTGGTCGACGCGCTTTCTTTCGTGAATAGCATCAAGCGGATCTCAAAATATACAACAGCAAAATCAGAATAAAGGTTAACCTCGCCGTAGAATGGCGATCAACGAGAGGAAAAGACCCAAACCCGCGAGCGTGATGATCACATAGCCGATCGGGATGCCCGCGGTCGCGGTGCCTCCAGTCTCAGCTTGAAACGTGGGGATCAGCAAAGCCGGCGGCTCGGTGAAGGTGGGCAATCGTGAAGGCTGAGCAGTGATGATGAACTGCGCTGCCAGGGTTGGGTCGATGGTTTTCGTAATCGAGGGGGTCTCGGTTGGCGGAGCCTGCAGCATCGGCAGGGTACCCCCAAAAACCTCAACCCGATCCAATACCACCCAGCCTCTGTCGCCCGGTGCTCCGGCATACTCAATCTGAACATAGCTGCCATAGTAACCAAAAGCGCTGGCTTCCTGCCCTACCAAAAACACACCCACCTGGGATGATGTCGCGCTCGGACCGCTGCGCACATTCAAGGGGATGGTTGGCTCACCGATCGCCCGCACCCATAAACCTCTGGGCGTGCCAGTGACCGTGGGTATTTCAAGAGTCGGGAACTGACCCGCAACTGGGGAGGGGATACCGGGTACCAGGAAAACGAATATGACCAGGAAAATTCCGAGTGTAAAAGCGAGTTTTGTTAATATATGTCTTGTATGGCCAACCATCTTCGCTGCCTCAACCTGTTCCCGATTATAATCTAAAGCTGAACGCGACATTGATTGAGAGACCAGATGACCACACGCATTTATCATGGAGATATTGAACCGGAAGACATAGCCAGGAATCTGATGGCATATTACAACCGCGGCAACTACCAGGTGCAGCGTTACGGCTCCGGGGACAAACTCGCCGTCCAAATTGCCACCCGCCAGAACCGGCGCTCCGGCGGACAAACGGCTCTGACTGCCAACATCTCCAAAGTTGATGACGGGGTTAGCGTGACCCTTAGCAATCAGATGTGGTTTGGGCTGGCAGCCAGCCTCGGACTGACAGCCATCAGCGCCTTTAGAAACCCGCTCACGTTGATCAACCGCATCGACGACATCGCGCAGGACGTCGAATCTCTGCAAATGGAAGAAGACACCTGGGAAGTCATCAACCAAACCGCCCGCCAGTATGGAACCGGGAAAAACCTCTCCGAACGGCTCAGCCGCACGGTCTGCCCGTATTGTCTCACCGCCAATCCCATCGCTTCTTCACGCTGCCTGGCATGCGGAGCTCCCCTCGGCGAGGTTCAACCTGCCACCTGCACGCAGTGTGGTTTTGTAGTTAACCAGAACGAAAAGATCTGTCCGAACTGTAACCAACCTCTTATATAAGTGTTGGTAGAAATCATTATTTATTTGTAGTTTTTTATTCGATCCGGGCAGCACCCGGAGAGGTGAATTTATGATCAAAATCATTGCCGATACAACATGTGGTTTGCCGCTTGATATTCTTAAACAGGCTGGGATTGAAGTACTGCCGCAAATCATTACTTTTGGTAACGAAACATTCCGTGACGACACGGAAATGGATACCGAAAGTTTCCTGACCAAGTTGCGCGCATCCAAGACTCTTCCCGGAACTGCCGCACCTCCGCCTGCCCTATACACGCCCATTTTTGAACAGATCCTCGCGGCCGGTGATACCGCGTTTGTGATCACACCGTCCATAAAAGTCAGCGGCACCTTCCGAAGCGCCACTGTAGCGGCGAGTGAGTTTCACACTGACAAGATCCACATTCTTGACAGCAACACGATTGCCGGCGGATTGGGCTCGCTGGTGCTGGCAGCACACAAATGGGTAAATGCCGGGTTGACAATCGATGAATTGAAAGAAAATGTCGAAGAGATGGCTTCTCGCGAGCGTTTATTCTTCCTGGCTCCGACCCTGGAATACTTGTACAGAGGTGGACGAATTGGAGGTGCTTCCAAACTCTTCGGCACGCTGCTTCAGATCGTGCCAATCCTGACCATAAAACAAGGTCAGGTCGACACTTTTGACAAAGTTCGGACCCTAAAACAGGCTGTACGCACGATTGTCGACCTGAACGCCGAGTATTGCAAAGACAATCCTGAACCCTATCTCACGGTCAGTCAATGCGACTCCGAACCGCTATTGAGCCAGGTCAGCCAGGAACTGAGCGCCGCCACGGGCATTTTGGATATTCCCAAGTACACAGTTCCCCCCGCTATTGTGGTTCATGTTGGTCCAGGGTTGATCGAAACCAGTTGTTTTATTGCCCGGTCCTAAACCTTCGGCAAAACCATCTAAGGTCAGAAACCCAATGGAAGCTGAAACACGTACACAGGAAAAATCTTTCACTCCTGATTTGGTCTTGTTTATGGATGAAAACCTTGTGGTGGTCAACAAACCAGCAGGACTGCGCTCAGTGCCGGACGGCTATGATCCTTCCCTACCGCATTTGCGTTCGGTTCTCGAGCCAGCTCTGGGCAGGCTCTGGATGGTGCACCGGCTGGACAAAGAAACCAGCGGTCTGATGGTCCTGGCACGCGATGCGGACTCGCACCGCGAGCTCAACCGCCAATTTCGCGAGCATGAACCCATCAAACACTACCTGGCGCAGGTGGCTCCAGTGCCGTCATGGAACGAAATCAGTCTCGCAGCGCCGTTAAAGGTCAACGCTGACCGCGCCCACCGCACCCGGGTTGATTTTGAAAAAGGTAAACCCGCCCGGACAGATTTTCAGGTTCACCATCATGAGGAAGACTGGGCGGAGCTCATCTGCACGCTGCATACTGGCGTCACCCACCAAATTCGCGCTCACCTCTACCACCTGGGTTTGGGCATCCTTGGAGATCCGCTTTATCAGCCCCCTGAATTCAAAGCAACCTCGAAGCCAGAGGTGGAGCGCATGATGCTCCATGCAACAGAGCTCACCTTCACGCACCCTAAAACTGGTGCCCTTATGCACTTTTCCGCCTGAGGGATCAAGCCCACAAAGAAGGATGTTTTTGTCGGATAGAAGTAAACCCATGTAAACCGATGATGACGTGGTCGAGCACGCGGATATCCAGCAGTTTTCCTGCCTCAATAATCGCGCGCGTCATGTTGACGTCTTCCGGGCTTTCAGTCGGATCTCCAGAAGGGTGATTGTGTGCCAGCATGATAGCATTGGCATTCTTGCTGACCACCAGCTTAAAGACCTCGCTCACGCGCACGGTGGTAGCATCCTGTGAGCCTTTAAAAAGCGGCTTTTTATCCATCACGACATTGCGGGCATTAAGCCATACCACCCAGAACTCCTCCTGGTCGCTGCCTCGCAGGTCATGCCCCAGCATGTCCACCAAATCCTGTGGGGTTTTGATGATTGCGTTCTTTCCCCGTTCCTCGGAGCTTAAGCGATAAGCGACTTCAACCGCGGCTTTGATGCGAGCAGCCTTAGCCTCCCCAACACCTTTGATCTCCAGCAGTCGGGAGATGTCTTCCCGGTGGATGCCGCTGAAGCCGCCCAGTTCCAGCAGGATCTGCTGAGCCAGGTCAATTGCGCTGGTGCCGGCACGCCCGCTGCCCAGCAGGACTGCCAGCAATTCAGCGTTGCTGAGAGCACGCACCCCCTTTTGCAGCAAGCGCTCACGAGGGCGGTCATCTTCAGGGAGATCTCCAATAAGTAGGGTTGGACGGTCATCGGACATGCCCCAATTTTACCCTTTTCCGCATGTTATAATCGCCTCAATCAAGGAACACAGCATGCTCACCGCCAAATTTCCCGCGCGTTATGATCACCTGAGAGCTATCTCAGCTTTTGTCATGGACGCCATCAAAGACAGCCCCTTCGAGAGCCATCAGCGCTATGCCATCGATCTGGCAGTGGATGAAGCCTGCTCGAACGTGATTGATCATGCTTATGCGGGCTATGATCAGGGTGAGATCAGGATTTTGCTCGATTTGAACGACACCGGTTTGAGGATTACCATCCAGGATTACGGCTCCCCTTTTGACCCGGATTGTGTGGCGGAGCCTGATCTGACCAGCCCGCTTGAGACACGCTGTGAACGGGGCTTGGGAATTTACTTGATCCGCGAAATCATGGATGAAGCTTCATGGGACTTCTCCACCCCTGGGGTAAACCAACTAACACTGGTCAAGTATTTCACCCCCAGCCTTAATACCGAGAACAATGACCGACCTGAATAATATCGTAGCTCAACCGTCCCAAAAAGACTATCTACAGGTTATTGCGGAAGTTTCGCAGACGATCAATAGCATCCTGGACCTGGATCAACTACTGACGCGGGTTTCGGAATTGATCCGCACCAAATTTTCCATCCCTTACGTGCACATATTTTTGAAGCAATACGTCCCCCACACCCTGGAGTACCGGGCTGGCAGCGGGGAACGTGCCACGATATACCGGGAGCACCAAATCGCGTTCAACCTGGACGCCCCGCAAGGGTTGATCACGCTTGCCGCGCGCACAGGCAAGGTGCAGTTGGTGAACGATGTTTCCACGGACCCTCGACCAGTGCCAAATCCGATCACAGGCGTAAAGTCTGGCTCTGAATTAGCTCTACCTTTAATTTTTGCCGGCAATACTTTGGGTGTTTTGGACCTGCAAAGTGAGCAGGTCAATGTCTTTACTGAAGAAGACATTGCAGTATTTGAGACATTGAGCGCGAATGTTGCCGTAGCGGTACGCAACGCCAGCCTTTATCGCTCTGAAATCTGGCGAACAAAGAACTCGGAAAAATTTCGGGAAACTGCCGAACTGCTCTCCCAATCAATTTCTCTGCAGGATTTCTTCCGCGCAAGCCTGGATAACATCCTGGAATTATTGCCTGGAGATGCTGGCAGCATTTGGCTTTACCCGCCTGAAAATTTCAGCGCGGAAGCACCCGCAGCAGACCATCTCTTTCTGTCTGCCTTGAGGAAGCCCGCAAGGGGCGACAATCCAAGTTTTCCGATGGAACTCGCTCCCGGTGAAGCCTGGTTCCATCCCCAAGAGAAGCCAGGAGGTGCTATCATTCGCAAACCAGGCGATCCTGGAGACCCTATTCAACAGGCATTGAACCTGCCAGAGAATTTTTCCGGTATCACCACAACCATAACCGTCGCAGGCCAGGTCGTGGGGGTACTGGTTTTACACGAAGGCACACCCGGAAGATATGGTCTTGAATCCGAAGGGATCTGCGCGACATTTGCCGGCTATCTTGGCAGCGCAGTCGAAAAAGAACGCCTGGACCAGGAAACCCAGGCTCAGACTTACTACACTTCTGTCATGCTCCAGGTGGCGATGGCTACCCGCAACCTGTCGGACGCCAACACCCTGTTGAGGACCTCAGGTGAGTTTATCCTGTCCCTGATTGGCGGCGCGTCCGTTGCCCTGATCCTGAAAGATGCGGAGACGAACGCTTTTCAACTGCAGGCAGCCTTGGGGGAAGGCACAGCAACCTGCAATATTGATGAACCCTGCACGGTTGCCAATACGCTGCTGCTTGAACAGACCCTCCAAGCTGGCAAGCCGATTGCTATGCCAGCCTCAAGCTGTTCCGAGGACATTGCCAGAAACCTGTTGCTTTCACCGCAGGATACCATCCTGTTGTTTCCTCTGATCGCGCATGAGCGTCAGATCGGGCTGCTAATGCATACCAGCAAAGAAGGCTACATTCCCCGCGAACCTGAATTGATCCTTGGCGCTCAGCGCTTCGCCCTGCTTGAAGGCATCGCGCAGCAGACAGCAGTCAGCCTGCAGAATATCGAACTGATCCAGGCAAAACAAGCCGAAGCCGTGATCTCGAATATTCTGCTCCAGATCACCAACCTCTTCGTTGCGTCCACAGACCTGCAGGAAACACTTAGAGAAATCACCCGTATCCTTCTTGAAACCACCAACGCTGAGGAGGTGGCAGTAGTCCGATTTGACCAGGAGGATGATCGCGCGGCTCTGCGGTATCTCGCCACAAAACAGGGCATCTACACCTATGACTTCGAGAATCAAGTCTCACTCAGCCTGTTGAAGCCAGCTTTGGCAGGACTCGATCAGACTGGTCACTTGACCCTTCCTGGCAATTTGTTAGCAGGAAGCGGTTTTGCAGATTCTGCAAATGAATTAGACAGAAACAATATAAGCAGCCTGTGTTTTCCCTTGAGCGTACCGGGAGAAGTTCAAGGGTTGCTGGTTTCAGTGGAAATGGATCGTCCGGGTCGCGGTCAGCGTTTGGAGCTGCTGAAGGAAGCCTCAACCCAGATTGCTTCCGGCATCCAAAACTACATCATGCAAACCATCCAACATAATCAGACCCTGATCGACCGCGAGTTACAGCTGGCGAGGCAAATTCAGAAGACCTTCCTGCCGGAGAAGTTGCCAAAACTACCCGGGTACGACCTGGCAGCAGAATGGCAGACCGCCAGGCAGGTGGGCGGTGACTTTTACGACGTGTTCGAGCTTAGCCCGGGGAAGATTGGGCTCGCTATCGCTGACGTCTCGGACAAAGGCTTGCCGGCTTCGCTGTATATGACCGTGAGCCGCACGCTGATCCGGGCGATGGCGCTTGAAAACGATTCGCCAGCACGCACGCTCGAAAAAGCCAATCACATTTTGCAGCTTGATTCGAGTGAAGGATTTTTTGTGACCGTCTTTTACGCCATCCTGGAGCTGACCAGTGGAAAAGTGACCTACTGTGTGGCTGGGCACAACCCTCCTTACTTGCTTCGCCCCGGGCAAGGCGAGCTCCAAATGCTCAATAAAGGCGGTATCGCCCTTGGTATGATGGATCCCATCAGCCTGAAGGATCAGGAATTAGTACTGGCGCCAGGTGACGGGTTGATCCTGTACACAGATGGAATTACCGAGACTTTCTCGCCGGAAGGGGAAGCCTTTGGAGATGTTCGCTTCAAGGCAAGGCTTGAGTCACTTCTGGGAGAAACCGCCAGGGGAATCATCGAAGGCATCAGGATCACCCTGGATGATTTCAGAGCCGGCAGGGCTCTGGATGACGATTACACGCTCCTGGTAATCCGCAGAGAATAACGTCCTGTTCTCGCAAGGTCTCCTGACCTGGCGAGGGTCTTGACCGAAGGTCTCCAATCTCTCAATTTCCTGATCGAGCTGGTCTCCTGAGTGCGAAGCTTCCCTATGCGGGATATGTTGTCCCTGGATCGACACAAAAAGGTAAAATGACGTGGTGAATCCAAATCACCCATTACCCCACCGAAAAAACCTGCGAATACCTGAATTTGATTATTCCCAACCGGGGGCATATTATGTGACCATTGTCACCCAGGAACGGAAACTTTTTTTTGGTCAAATTATTGATGGGGAAATGGTTTTGAATAAAATTGGGAAGATGGTTAAAGAAATTGTCGAAGGGGTCCCGCGGCATTACCAGAACATCCATGTCGAGGTGTCTGCAATAATGCCGAATCATGTTCACTTCTTATTCCTGATTACCGACGTAGTGGCAGGCCACCGTGCCTGCCAGACAAACCAGACAAACAGCGGTCAACCACAGGGGGTTGACCCTACCAAAGAACAATTGTCTTTGCCAGATATTGTCCATCGAATCAAATCTTTGACGACACATCAATACATGATAGGCGTTAGGGACAAAGGTTGGCCTCGATTTGACAAACGCCTCTGGCAACGGAATTACTACGAACATGTCATCAGGAACCAGAGGGATTACAAGGCAATTTACGAATATATCCTCGCCAATCCGATGAATTGGGAAATGGACGAGGAAAATTCAACTTTGTAGGAACACCTACCGTGCTTACCCTTGGCACGGACAAAAAATCAAAAACCTCGCGCGGTCCCACAGTGAGGCTTCGAACTGAGGACACCGGCGAGAACAGGCCCATACCACCATTTCATACCAAAAGTATAAAGAATTTCCCTTTAAAATACAATCAATAAATTAGTCTAAAATTGCCTGTATTGCCCCTACCCCAATATAAAAATGTTCTGTTCCTGCGATCCGGCCATATTCATCCACCCCAGCCCAGTTATACTCACTCATTACAAAATTTTCAACCTCATCGGGTAATGTAAAACCTGGTTTTTTGATACCTGTTGTATATTGTATTCTTTTACCCTCATAGATATTCTTAATTTCCCCAAGACCTGCGCCAAAGATATATCCATCATTTTGTGATTCATATAAAATAAAGGCAAAGGTACCAGCATGTACCATAGGTTCATTATCTGCAAATGTAAATACCGGCACTAAATATATTTTATTGTCGTGTTTAAAATAAAAAGCCGGATAATCAGATAATAACGCATGTTCTCTCGTCCTAGCACTATAATCAAATCTATATTCACTATTCAGCCAAGCGCCACCATAGACATTTGGCGTTAACTCTTTTTGCTCTCCCAATGCCGGAATCAAGGTCTCCTCCCACCACTTCATGGCGACTTCGGTCTCTCCAAAAAAATCCGGCGCTTCCTGATATTTTTCCGGATTAGCCACCACATCTTCATAGCTTGGGGGCATGGTATAAAATTTTTCCAAATCAATGGGATAGTTTTTGATAATTTCGGTGGCCGTTGGCGTTGGCTCGGGGGTCAGGGTGATGGTTGGCATCTCCGTCGCTGTCGCAGTTGGCTCGGGGGTCAGGGTAATGGTTGGCATCTCGGTCGCCTTTGCCGTCGGCAGAGGGGTCCGGAGCACCGTGCCGCACGAACTAAGAAGGCTGGCGAGCATAGCGAGAAGGAATAGTCGTGCGCCAAAGGATATTGTGGAATTCTGTTTGGATTGGGTTTGTTTTTTCATGATCCCTCCCGCGGGTGAATATGTAGAATTTTACACCTACCCTACCAATCCGTCAGCAATGGGCGGGTTGGCGGATGTTGAGGGAGATTATTACGACTGAGACAAACACAAAAGGAGCATAAGCGGGTAACCACGGGGGGTTACCCCTACGCATTCTGATTCCGGGTAGGGGCAGACCCCTGTGTCTGCCCGTTTGGCCAAAATTGAAAAGGTAACCACAGCCCTCAAGAGGGTGGTTCCCAAAGGGTGACCCTACCGAGAAAACCTCTGATCGTGCCGGTCTCCGGACCGAGCACGCCCCCTTGACCGAAGGTCTCCAAATTTCGATCATAGCCAAAGCTGGATTGAACCTCGCAATCCTGGCGACAACTGGACGTTGATTACACGCTCTTAGTGATCCGCCGGGAATAATGCCTGGATGCCATGGGGTTTTACTGGCAGATAATGACTGGAATTGATACCCGGGCAAGGATTTCGTCAATCGATTGGCTGAAAACACGATCAAGAATGGTGGTGTTCTCGTAACCACCCAATATCAAAGTAGACACGGACAAGCTTTCTGCCAGGCTGACCACATCCGTGGTAAAACTCTCCGAGGTTCCCTGGTAATATTCAGCCTTCACCCCCAGTCGCTCGAGGTAGGTCTGGGCATAGTAGCGGTTGACCTCATCCTTATCCGAGCCTTTTGTGATCAGCAGCAGGTGCAGCGGACATCCATAGCGGGCGGCGTAGTAAGCTGCCACGAAGAGCGCTTCTTTGCTGCGCTGACCGCCATCAAACGGCAATAGGATCGAGTTTATGGGAAGCGGGATATCCTTAACAAACAATATCGGACGGCGGCTTTGCTGAAGAATGGTAATAATCCCGTGTGAGATGCGATCCATCAGGCTCGTCGCAGGCGGGTGACTGAGTTTTAGAACCAACAAATCAGACAGCAGGGAGAACTCGAGCAAAGCGCTGGCTGGTTCCCCATGGCGCAGGAAAAATTTCCCAGTCATGTTCGCCTGTGAAAGCCTTTGATCAAACCGCTGTTGGTAAACGCCAACTTCTTCCGCGGGACTTTTTCCGCCCGGGCTTTCCACGTGCACACCCCGAATCGCGCCTCCAGGGCATCGGTTGACGAACATCGCCTGGTCAAGGGCAACCCAATCGGGATCATCATCGCTCAGCGCAACGGTGACATGCTGAAAAAGGCAATCCTGGTAGGGATTCTGAGGCTGTTCTTCATCCCTCAGCAAGACCTGCATGATTTGTTCCTCGGCAGTTGACCAACGGGATTCAGGCTTTATGCCCTCCTGGTCTGCAGCATAATCAAGCACGTTTTCATGCTTGAGGGCAATGCCCAGGTCCTGCTGAAGAGATTGCTGCTGGTCCAGCAGCCAGAGGTAAAGATCTGTCAGCGTGAGGTCTCGAAAAGCGTGATGCAGACCAGAGCTTTCAACGCTTGCGACGACTGGAGAATAAAGAGTCTCATACCAATCGAGAACGGCTTCTTCAAAACTAACAGGGCGCTCATTTTCAATCCCCATATAGTACTGGTGAACGCTGATGTGCTCTTTGAGCAGCGGATAATTTTCGACCAGGTGCAGGCTGAAATCGAATCCTGGCAGGATCTGGTCGATCCGGGTATCCTCAAGAAAATTGACATAAGCCGTTTTCAGGACCAACTCATCAGCAGTGAGCGAGCTGGAAACGGGAACCTTGGTTTTAACCTCCGTAACATACGCCTCTATCGTTTTCATGCCCATTTCTTTGGCAATGGAAACACGATGGTTGCCGTCAAGAACAAAATATGCATCGCCAAGTTGGTAGAGAGAAACTGGCGGAACACCTTTGGCAAGGGGACTTGTCATGGCAGTCTTTACGCCTGCCCAACGGTGGATATCGTCATCCCGCAGCGGCAGGAAGTTCCGGTCAAAATCCTGGATTCGGTTTACACTGCCGATGATATCTTTTAGGGGAACTTGCTTTACGCCGCGGTCAGTCTGGCTGACGGCGCGCAGCTTGGTGGAGATCTCGTCATAGGGCAAGAGGTCGAGAGAACGACCTTGAATTCCCGCCCAGAAACGCCGCATGGCAGCCTTGGATCTGGCGCGGTGAAAGTCGTCGAGGGCTTGTCTGTAGATGTTTGGATCTTCCATGATTTAATTTTAGTCCAAATTGGAAATGTAAGTTGCAGGGAGTTGGACATTAAGGGCAAGTTGAATCGCCAAGAACACGCCTGCGATTTTTGATTCCTTTCCATGCTATAATTTTTGCCGAAGAAACGAGTTTTTGCTGCCCTATGACCCAACCAACAACGCCTGAACCCATCGACTATCTGCTCATTGGGCACGTGACTGCTGATTTACAGGCGGATCAGACCATCAGCCTGGGCGGTACTGCCAGTTTTTCCGGACTGACAGCTGCCCGCTTGGGGCATAATGTGGGTTTGGTAACGAGTTGCGCCACTGACTTGGAGCTTGACCCCCTGGCTGGCATCCAAAAATGGATCATCCCCTCAGAAAAGTCGACAATGTTCCGCAATGAAGGTCTTGGACGAGCACGTGTTCAGCATTTGTACTCCTCGGCTACGCGCATCACTGCCGACCACATTCCCGCCCCCTTGCAGGACTGTCAGCTGGTGCATCTCGGTCCTATTGCCGCAGAAATTGATCCAAACATCGTGGAGCTTTTCCCCAACGCACTGGTGTGCCTGACTCCCCAGGGATGGTTTCGGCAGGCGGATGATGAAGGACTGGTGCGCCATGTGGACTGGCCTGAAGGGCTGGCTCCGCTCGCGAAAGCCGATGCCGTCGTCCTCTCCATTGAGGATTTGCGGGGAGACGAGAAAAAAGTGGAAGAATTGGCAGGGATCTGCCCGCTGCTGGTAGTTACCGAAAACCGTGAAGGGGCACGCGTTTTCTGCCAGGGCGAAGTCAGGGTTTTCTCTGCGCCTCCAGTGAGACTGGTTGAAGATACTGGCGCTGGTGACATTTTTGCTGCTTGTTTCTTCCATCGCCTGCAAGAAACCCAGGATCCATGGGAAGCAGCACGTTTTGCTGTTCAACTCTCATCCTGCTCAGTGACGCGCAGGCGCCTTGAGAGCATCCCGACCCAAAATGAAATCGAACAGGCTAAAAATCAGATACTGGCATAGGTAAGGTATGGGAAAAATCTACACGGTTGTCAATCAAAAAGGCGGAGTGGGAAAAACCACCACGAGCATCAACCTTGGTGCTTACCTGGGGCAATTCGGACAAAAGGTGCTGCTGATAGACCTTGACCCGCAAGCGAATGCCACCAGCTGCCTTGGGATTGACCGGCAAAAAGTAGAAAACGGAACCTATGAGGTCTTGATCGGCGCAAAAAACGCAATGGATTGTATTTTGCACAACGGACGCTTCAAGATCTCTCTCATGCCCTCATCGCCCAACCTGTCGGGCGCGGAAATTGAGATGATCGAGCTTTCGAATCGCGAAAAACTTTTGACAGCGATTGTTCAGTCGCTTGCCGATCGCTACGATTACATTCTGATTGACTGCCCGCCATCGCTCGGATTGCTGACTTTGAACGGAATGATTGCCGCCCAGGATGGCGTGATCATTCCGGTGCAGTGTGAGTACCTGGCCCTTGAGGGTCTGGGGCAACTCACCCAGACGCTTACCCGCATCCGCCAGGGCTTATTCCCAGATCTCTCCATCCGGGGAGTTTTATTGACGATGTTTGACGGTCGAACCAATCTGAGTTCGGACGTGATGCGAGAAGTACAGAAATTTTTCCAGGATAAGGTCTTTTCAACATTTATTCCACGCAGTGTCAGGCTGGCAGAGGCGCCATCTTTTGGCATGCCGATTTCGGTTTATGCCCCTGACTCGAGCGGCGCGAGAGCCTACCGCTCGATGGCGATGGAATTGTTGACGGGAGATGGGGTTCAGTTTGACCCCGGACAGGAGTAAGATGGCACAGCGCAGTGGACTTGGTAAAGGACTCGAGTCGTTAATTCCGACCTGGCAAAGCAGCCCTGCTCCAGATGGGGCAAGCGAACAGGTGCGGCTTTTGCCTATTAACAGCATCAGCCCCAATCCTCAACAACCCCGCAAGATGTTCGAAGAAGAACAACTGGAAGATCTGGCAGCCTCCATTAAACAGCACGGCATCATCCAGCCTTTAATCGTAATCGCTGCCGAAGGCTTGGACCGCTATGCCTTGATCGCGGGTGAACGCCGTCTGCGGGCTGCAAAGCTGGCAGGTCTGAAAGATGTGCCGGCTATTGTCCGCACCGCCTCACAGCAGGAACAACTCGAGTTTGCGATTATTGAAAACGTACAGCGGGAAGATCTGAACCCGATCGAGCGTGCAAGAGCCTACCAAAGCCTGGCAGATCAGTTTTCTCTGACCCATGAGGATATTGCTCACAGGGTAGGCAAGAGCCGCGTGACAGTGACCAACACCTTGCGCCTGCTTAACCTGCCGGTCACAGTGCAGCAAACCTTGCAAAGTGGCGAGATCTCGGAAGGTCACGCGCGCAGTCTGCTGGCACTGCCGACCGTTCGCGCCATGGAAGCCGCTCTGGACAGCATCCTGAGCCTGGGTTTGAATGTACGCCAAACAGAACTGCTCGTCAGCAAGCTGAGCGGCAAGTCACCAAGCAGCAGGAAGCTGAGTGCGCGGTCCGCAGAAGAGGAAGACTTGGAAAACCGTTTGCGCCAGTTTTTCCACACCAAAGTGATGCTCTCAAAAGGCAAACGGGGTGGCACGATCTCGATCAGCTTCTATTCTGACGAGGAGCTGAACGCCATCCTCGATAGCCTTGGGATCAATGACTGATCAAAATGCCGTTCGAAATCCGGGCTTGTTCCGATCTACCTTCCTCAAACCTGGTGAGGTTTTTGAATGCAACCAATCTCTCATTCAATAATCTTGACTGGTTTTCGCCCGATGAAAGATTTATCGAGGCTGGCTGTTTCGCTGCCATAGAAGAACAGCACATCAAAGCGCTGATGGCTGCCACGCCCGAAAGTTCAGGCACTGCCTGGCTGCGGTTTTTCCATGCTGAACGGGACGGGGAACACGCGCGGTACTTCGATGCCTTGCTATCCCAGGCAAAGACTGCCTTACAAGAAATAGGAGCGCAGAGTCTGTTCTCCCTGGCGCCCTACGACTGGTTGCAGAGATTGCTCGAAGGAGAAGGTTTTCTACCAGCCGATAAGATCGTTACGCTTCACTTCAATTGCTCAGAGATAAAAAGCAGCACGGCGGATCCAGGGCTTATCATCCGGGAAATGACCAATCGCGACATGGCTGCGGTGGAAGCTATTGATGTAGCGGCGTTTGAACCCGCCTGGCGGTTACATCGCGCGAGTTTGCTAAAAACCTACCACCGCAGTGCCTGGCACAGCGTTGCTCTCCAGGAGGGAGAAGTCGTTGGCTACCAGATGAGCACGAGCGCCTTCGACTCAGCCCATCTTGCGCGCCTGGCAGTCGATCCCCGCTGGCAGGGCAAAGGCGTGGGACATCGCCTGGTGGAGGACATGCTGGAGACTTTCTCGTCGATCGGGGTAACTACCTTTTCGGTAAATACCCAGGCCAGCAATATCCGATCATTGTCGCTCTATCATTCCCTGGGTTTTGAACGCGAGGATCGCGATATCCTGGTGATGTCGCTCAAACTATAAACCTTACCTTTAAAGTTTGCTGGACGGAAGCAGGCGTTTGTGGCAAAATCAAGCAAACCTATTCAGGAGCTAATATGACACAGAAAATTACACAACGGGAATTACTGAGAGCACAGCGAGAAATGGAAGCACGCAGACGCACGACCGCGTTGGTGATTGGGGCTTTAGTGCTCGTGGCAGCAATTTTGTTGATCTACTTCCTGCCCAGGCTGCTCAACACCAGCAAGGTCGAAGGCTACGCAAACCAGGCTGGGCAATCTGTTGGCGATCCCAATGCGCCGGTAAAAGTAGTGGAGTTTTCCAATTTTGGCTGCAGTCATTGCCGCACTTTTGCCTTGGAAAATGAGGAGCAATTTGTCAAAGACTATGTGGACACCGGTAAGGTCTACTTTACTTACAGTGTCTTTCAATTCAACGAGGATGAAACGATCAAGGCTGCTGAAGCGGCCTACTGCGCGGGAGATCAGAACCGATTCTTTGAGATGCAGAAACTTCTCTTCGAAAATTCCACCTTCGCTGGTGCTTTTGCGGACAGCAGCATCAAATCCTATGCCAAACAGCTTGAGTTAAACATGACAGAGTTTAACCAGTGCCTGGACACCGATGCGCAACTGGCAAATATCCGTTCCGACACAGCCAACGCCCGAGCTTTGGGAGTGACTGGCACGCCAATGTTTGATGTCAACGGAACCATCGTCTATTCGACCACTTTAGTTGAAACAGTTGAAGCTGCTTTGGCTGCTGCGGGAAATTAAATACCATGGGTTTTAGCAAGCGCAGTTCTCATTGAACTGCGTTTTTTTTCAGGACCAGGCAATACCAAGAGTGTTTAATAGCAGAACAATCAGCACCACGAAGAACAGGGCAGGCAAAAAGCTGCCGATGCGAATCTTTTTGATCTCAAGCAAGTTGCTGATGGAAATCCCAACCAGGATTACACCCCCAACTGATGTCATTTCAAGAATCACACTTTGGTCGAAACCTTTCCCAATGGTTCCAGCCAAAAGGGAGATTGCGCCCTGGTAGATCAGCACAACCGGGGCTGAAAAAAGCACCCCTACCCCAAAGGTCGAGGCAAAAGCGATCGAAGTAATCCCGTCGAGCAGGGATTTGATCGCCAGCATCTGGTAATCTCCAACGAGACCGTCCTGGATGGAACCCAGGATTGCCATTGGTCCAATGCCAAAAAGCAGCGAAGCGGTCACGAAGCCGCTGATGAATCGCTGCGCGTTTGGGGAGCCGGCATCAGCTCCGTGTTCAACCTTTTGCTGGATGCGTTCACCCAAACCATTGAGCAGGTCTTCAATTCTGAGAGCTTCTCCGGCGATCACTCCCAGTACGATACTGCTTAGAGGGACCAACATATTTTGCGTTTGGGCAAAGATGCGCACGCCGTATGCCAGCGTGAAGAGACCAAGCGCGGAAGTCATGGTTTGGCGCACCTTGAGGGGAATGCGATTGCCAGCGAGCAGACCGATCAGCCCACCGACGATGATTGCGGCAAAATTGATGATGGTTCCGATCATGTTATCCCAAAGGAGTTTCAGCCAATATCAGCAGGTAGCAAAGGGTGGAAAGGCGGTTGAGATACTGAAGCATGCTCTCATCCGGGATGTGAAGTACCTCAAAGCCAGCTACCAGCTCACGTTCCGCCCTGCGGACAACCGCGCGCGCGAGATCGAGCGCGCCTGTGGCAGGGGAATGACCGGGTTGGATGAATTCATTGGGGTAAGTGATCGTAGCTTCAATGGTCTCGATGGTGGCTTCCAGGTCTTCAAGTTGTAACGCAAAAACGCCTTCCAGGTCGCCAAAAGAAGTCTTTGGCAGAGCAGCCAGCAATCCCATCATGTGAGAAAGGTCTTTCTGACAGGCTTCGAGGAATTTCTTATTTCCAGCTGAGCAAAAGGCTTTTGCCAGGCTGAGTGAGGCGCTGGCTTCATCGAGTGCACCGAGCAGCTTGATGCGCAGGTCCGATTTCTTGACCCCGTATTCGCCGATCAGGTCTGTTTTTCCGCAGGGTGTCATCGCGCTACTCCGTGGGAGTGATCGTCTGGGAAGGCGTCGTATCTGAGAGAATGTACCAGGTGTTCACCGCGTTGAAACGATCAGCAGGATCGTAAACGGGACCAATCGAAACGTTCTTGATAGCGTTTTTCATCCCGTAGTTAAATACGGTGTAGAACAAAGGCAGGGAAGGCATATCTTCAGCAAATAGGATCTGGAAATTGCGGTAAAGGCGCACCCGCAGTGCTATGTCGGGTTGGGTGCGGGCTTGTTCGAGGTATTCGCTGGCAGTGGTATTGCGCCATTGCGAGTAATTCTGCCCAGCCTCGGCTTGCGATTCCGCCCAAAACGGATAGGGGTCCGGATCCGGGCTATTGCTGAGGTCAATATCCACCAGTGCTGCTTCATAGGCACGGCTTTCGAGACTGGTCATCAATTCGGCGTAGGGTCTGACATCCAGCACGACCTCAATCCCGATGGAAGCCCAATTTTCTGCCAGGATGGTTGCCATCTGGTTGTGGATTTGGTCATCCTGCACCAGGAGAGTCAGGCTCGCCTGAGCACCCCCGGGAGTCATCAACTGTCCCGCCTCGGACCAGCTATAGCCTGCCCCCGCCAGCAATTGCCGCGCAAGGTCAACATCGTAGCGATAGGGTTCCAGCCCGTCATAAAATGCCCAATTTCCGGGCATGATGGGTCCGAGCGCCGGCACAGCCTGGCTGGTAAAGACTTCATCGATAATTGCCTGGCGGTTTGTAGCAGCCATCAATGCTTTCCGAAAGTCAGCGGATTGCAGCAGGGGCTGTGTAAGGTTCTGGGTATTCAAGAAAACCATCGTCAGGCGGGGAAGCCGGCTGGAGTGAATGTCCAGCCCGGGCTGATTCAGCGCTGTCTCGAGATCGGCATGATCGATCCTGGCTACCGCGTCAACTTCATCGCTCAAGTATGCTTGAAGTGCCGCATGCGCATCAGGGAAAAGCTTGAAATTGATCTCATCAATGAAAGGGCGTCCCAAATAGTAGTATTCGAAGGAGCCAAGGCTGACGCCGTCAATTTTGCCATCTGCAAGATGAAACTCCCTGAATCGGTAAGGTCCGGAGCCAATTGGCGCGAGATTGAAGGGATGGTCAACCAGTTCATTTAGACTGAGGTTACCCAGTAAATGAGATGGCAGGATCTGAAAGGTAAGATAGTCGAGGAATGGCGCGAAGCTGTTTGGTAAAGAAAACTCCAGGCTCAGGTCAGAAAAAGCCTCCACATGCACAAGCTGCCAAAAGGTGCGCAGGTCCTCAGCCACCAGGTTGCTGTCGCTTTGCAATAAAGAAACCGTATAAAGCACATCCTGACTGGTGAGGGGGGTGCCGTCATGCCAGACGGCGTTTTCCCGCAGGTTGATCACATAGCGGGTTCCATCCGAAGAAACATCCCAGTCTGCTGCCAGATCCCCCACGGGTAATCCGCGCGAATCAAACTTGACCAGGCTGCTGAAAATGAGCCGGTCAATGTCCCGGTCCGGCTGATTGAAGCGATCGAAAGCGGGATTGAGGCGCATAATGTCGCCCACAAGCGCTTCGGTGAAGCTGCCGCCACTAACGGGGTTGGGGGTGCTTTCCACCACCGGTGATGAAGATGTGCGTTGAAAGATTAAAATCAAGCCGACCACCAGACCGGTAAGCAGGACGATCAGAAGTTGCCAACGAAAGCGTCTCATATGGTAAATAGAAAGACAACCCCCGACTTTGGCGAGTTGTCTTTATCCTCCATGATCAATTGTGATAGCGGCGGCTGTGACGCTATCAGGAGATAAGCACACTGATGAGGGCGAGCATCAAAAAAACCACACTGAGGGCGATGGTGATGTAGTACATCACTTTTTCAATGCCGCGACGCTGAGAGTAGACACCGCCAGTGTCGCCGCCAGCCAAACCGCCCAGGCCAACGCCCTTGCTTTGCAGCAGCACACTGGCAATCAAAGCGATTGAAACGATAATAATTGCATAATTTAGAACCATAACCTTCAGCCTCCTGCGGATCAAGTGTTGATTATAACTAATCCGTCGTTTACGTCAAATTTACATGAACCTATATTTTACCCGAAAAGTGCAAACCTATCTGTCCAATATCCATAGTTTTGAAAAGTCATCACCTATCACCTGCCGTCAATCCGTCATCGCGAGCCTCTTTTGCGCGGCGATCTGCCTTTGGATTGTGATGATTGGAGACCTTCGGTCACATCACGTGCGCGGCCGGCCCACAAACGCCTCCGGCGTCGGGGTGCTTCGCAAGACCGGCACGATCGAGGTATCATCTATCAGCTATGAGCTATGAGCTATGAGCTATCCTGAGGTTTTTCCACTTTTTCCGTTATTTCCATTGTTTTTTGATAGTGCAGAATGGCTGTTTGAGTGGAAAAACTGGCTATTTTGTTAATGTGCGGGGCACTACGTTGCTGGTAATAGTGGTGTCATTTGCAATAATTGCAATAATTGCAAGGTTTTTTGATAGTGCAAGGCTGCAGTTTGAGTGCAAATGACTTTTTTTAAGCTGCATAGTACTGTATAGCGGATATATTATAGCACATTTGTTCTATTTTGCAAATCGTAATGCCGGGGAGACAGCTTTAACCATTTCCCCGATTTCCGGAACGGCGCAAGGCCGTTCCCTACGACATAAATTATTTACCCGATTACCCCTTTCAATCTGGCATGGCTTGTGAACCTTAAAACAATCATCGCTCGGGAGGTCGAGGCAGGCCATCGACCCTACGGGGTATCCCCTATAAACTCTTTTCTTTTTACCTAAATTCACCCATCCATACCTACATGCAAAGGCTATTCCGGATTGAGATGCGCAATCCAGCCTACGATACTGCCGTTTTTTTGCTCGCCCAGCCTGTGCAGGCAGCCTAATGGATCGGTATCGGGAGGCTGGACTGATAAAAGTTAGTTTTACGGAACGGCTTTATGACTTAGTTTTTCCCAACAAAATCAATTCAAGCAAATCGGACCCTGAAGCGCCTTTAAAGATGGATTTCGATGATGATAATTCTAAAACAATATCATCCAAGCGATGAATCAAAATACCATGCTCTTCGATTAATTTTAATTCATCTTCATGCCTTACTTGATGAACAACTAATTCAAATTTCCAGTTTCCGGGATAAAGTTCATTTCGAAGTCGTTCTTTTACCGCAAGCCGAAACTTTTTATTAACCCATTCTTCCACGCCCTGCGACATTACCGCAAAACTTGATTTCTTTATGGGAATCCCACTGATGTAACCAACGGGTCTTAGAGAAGCCTGCACTTCAATGTGGCGGCATATAGTTTCACCATCTTCGAAACCGACAGCCAGTAGGTCAATTTCATGAACGCCAACTTTGATTCCACGAATAGTAAAGAATCCGTTTCTATTCAACCATTCTTCTACAAGTTCTTCAGCAAGTAAAGCCATTAGCAAGCTCTTTTCGAGGTAAATCAAACGATCCACTCAACCAAGCATAATGAATGAGCTTAGTAGATATGGAGACTTTCGTCAATAGTGATAAAGGTCGGGCTAGAAAACCACTTCTTCCTCTTCTAATGGATTGTCATTATCAGAGAACGATTCACGTATCCTTCTGAATAAATCGTTCATTACCTTTCTTTCATTTTCATCGATTTCTTCAGGGTATTCAGTTTCAAATAATCCCTTCGTTGCATACAATTCTTTCAAAAATGCAATGTAATTGAAGGGGATAGTTGTTCCGTCTGGTTGGACAATTTTTGTAATGAATTTTCCGTCTTGCTTGTCAATTATTAATTTCATTTTTCACCCACAAATGATTTCATATTGTATTTTTTAAATCTTTTCTTTACAGACGCTTTTCCTCCATCTGTTAAACTAGCAACGTAATCAACTACCTTTTTTCCATTAATTTCATCTTCCAAAGGTGCAGACCTAATCGTGATTTTATTATCCTTATTTTCACAAAGAATAATGTTTTGAGCATCTCCAAGCATCGGAATGGATGCAGTGTGAGTAACAAATATTATTTGCTTCCTCCGTTTTGCATCCTTTATGGAGGAAATCATTTTATTGGTCATGTAGTCATTTGAGAGGTTGTCTTCTGGTTGATCGATGATTATTGGGGCGGTGTCTTCTGTAAAACCCAAAATCAAGTCAAGAATTATTGAGGATTTTCGTCCAGGACTCATTTTTTTAAAATCTTCCCCTTTTCCAGTTGTGATTTTATATTCCTTCATGTTTTGTTTGCAGATCTCATCTGAGATTTTTGAAGAAATGAACGAGAAATTCTTCTTGCTTTGAAATTTATCACTCATCTTTTCAAGGAAAAAATCCTTAGGTTCAACATTGCTAAGGTTTTTTAGTTTGTGGTCTCGGTTGAACAATTGGTCGTTTACTACAGACAGGAACGATTCTTCTGTGACAATAAATTTGTATTCAACTGAGAGTTTGTATTCATCAATTTTTCTTTCCTTTGTTTTTGCTAATTTGTGGACAGTTGTAATTTCTTTCAATAAACCATAAAACTGTTCTAGTAATCGTTTGTATTTAACGGTTAAAGAGATTAACTGGTCTGTTTCTGAAAGTTTGCTCCTCGTCTCCTCATCTAATTCCCTATTTTGATGATCTAGATTTTCTTTTGCTCTGCAAATTACTTCAAATATCAATTCCTCTGCTTCTGAAATTTTATATATCTTATCTAATTCGTAATTGATTTTATGAAATTCATTGGAAAGGCTATTCGCAAATGGGTTATCTTGTAGTATTTTTTGGATATGGGATAGATTAATTTTGCTTTCATTGTATTCTGCAACACTAATTTTACATTTTTGATGGTCTTCATTTGAAGGGACAATACCAGACACAATGTTCATTCTATTGGCTGAATCATACAATAATTCAGTTGGAAGTGGTATTTTTTCGAGTTGGTTTTCTGTCTCCTTTATCGATTCAACTAAACGAAAAAAAGAGTCAATCTGAGCCCGTAAACGGTCTTCATTATGATGTATTTGTTCTTCAAGATCAGCTTGGGAGGGAAATATTTGGCGTAAGATATCTAAATCGCCCAAGGACTTATCCTCGTTGGTCAGCAATCCAGTGATGAATGCTTGATGAATGTAATGAGGAACCTGTCCGTTTTTATTGTCAACAGATAGTTCCTCAACTTTAAAGTCCTTGTACTCACTTTTTAAAAAGTCATTCGTTATTTTCCTATAAAGGGAGTCGACGAATAAGGTCTTTCCTGAAGATGACCCACCGATTACAACATTTAAACCAGGCAGTAATTCCACATCAATATCAATTATTTCATTAACTAAGTTTACCGATGATAAAAAACGCTGCCAGGTGTCTGGAGGATTCACCTGACTTACTAACCGAGTTTTCTCAGATAATGAAATTCGAAGACCTTCAAAAGTCGGTCTTGCTAACATCCAGGTTGGAACGAATTTAGCTTCACATTTATCCTTTGCTTGAGGATAACAATTTGGATTGTAATTATCTGAACAAGTCAATAAATTAATAAACTCGACTATTCCCAATTTCTTGAAGTACTCCCGCGTTCTATCCGCTCCTGTTGATCCCCTCGCGGTAAAACCGTCAAATTGGTTATAATAAATGCTTCTTTCCATGGTAGTGTCGAAAACAACCCCTTCAGGGATAGAACTATCAAACGTAGAATGTGATTGACCACCATGGGGAAGAAGCAAAAAATCATATTTATCAAAACTTCGTACTATTTTTTCGAGATTAGGAATATCGTCGTCATTTGAAACCATCTTTTTTGGATAAAGAACATCAAGGATTGAATTTAAGTCATCGATGTTATCAACCGTAACATCCTTCTTGAATAAGATATGACAATGATATGGATTTGCTTTTGGATAATTTCTTATGTGCAACTCGGCACCAATGATAATATTCGAGAAAAAGCTTTTTAATTTTAAATATGCTGATTTATTGATCGTATTATGATCTGATAGTGAAACAAGAATTGGGTTACTTTTACTCAGTATCGTTATAGAATTATGTAAAGCATCGACATCGTAATTGGCGTTCAGCTTGTCTGCATTCTCTGATGTATGAATGTGAATATCTATGTAAACCGGTTCCATATTGATTCCACCTCGTCCAATTAAGTCCAACGATCTATCTGTTCATTACGCACTCCAGAACAGGATTAGTCAATTACTACGCGTGATTGTTTACTATGAAACCATGATAAACACTCCAAAATTGTTAATTATGACTCGTGATTAAAGTAACATACTTTGACATTAACCAAGCGACGCAGGCGGGTTCGTCGTCGAGGGGCCAGACTTTGCCATAGGCTTCCCAGACTGCCTTGTCATTTGCCTGGTGGGCTTTGCGCAAGTCGGGGGGCATGGTGAGTTCGTCGTAGAGGTCCGCGAGGCTGGCTTCGGGGTAGCGCTCGCGAGCATCGAGGATCGCCTGGGCAGTCTGCTCGATTTTCTCTTTTTGGGCAGGGGTTGGATTGGGCCAGGGGAAGTTGTTGTAGACGATATCCTTTGAGTAGCGGTAATCGCTCTTCAATCTCCCTGCAACCGTGCGCATCCATGCCATATGGGTGGAGGATATTAAAACTCCGAATTCAAAAGTCTTACCATCTGGAATAATACACAAAGCATTACTGACAATTACTGAGTCATCAATAAAACCCATTGGAATGTATTTCCGATTTTCAGACGATGTTAATGGAACTACGATTGCATTTGGTGGATTGATAGTTTCTCGAAATTCCATTGGGCGATTTGCGAGTTTTCTTGCCCCTGCATCAGAACTTTCTTCTCTGGTTTCCTTGACTAACCTAATGCGTTCTTTCACCATTGGCAGTGCATTAATTTCTTTTGGGCTTGCACCAACTAACCACAAACAATACCGCATCTCATTATGCAAAAATTCTCTGGAACCCATAAAGCGCTTAATATACTTATAAGCTTCAGGTTCCCTGATTAAAAATGATTCATATTCACTTCCATCAATAATCAGATTACCACCATCTGTCGGCCTATTCCCTGTAATCATAGGCAACACGTCACAAATTGGAGTTGATCTTTTTGTAATGAAGAAAATAGGTCCAGGATACAGATAGAAATTAATGGACGGACACTTTATTTCTTCCCATTCTGGATTGTTGATTGAACTGCTAACATTGCGAAATAGGGTCTTTGGTTGTGAAATCGGACTTGTAGAAAAACCAACGATTACACAGTGAACTGCTGCCTTAGATTTTGCCTCATTGCTCCATCTAAATGTCTGGTAGGCATATATGATTTCAAGATTGAATCGGTCGTAGAGAGGTTTCCAAATGGGCTCGACCTGATCGCCTTGGCATACACTATTAGTAGCAACAAAACAGGATTTGATTTTTGGGTAAGCGTTCATTAGTTGGGCGGCTTTAAAGAACCACGCAGCCACATAATCAATTTTCCCTGAGCTTGAATAAGTCTTACCTGCTTCGTCAATGTAGATGGATTGAATTTCTCGTTTTTGGTCATCGGTTTGAAAACCGTAACCAACAAACGGTGGATTACCCATGATGTAATCCAACTTGCCTGCCGGCACAACTTCGTTCCAATCCAGCCGCAGGGCGTTACCTTTGACAATGTTGGCGTTGTCCTTAATTGGGAAGTCAATGAAATTGGTGCCAAAGTAAGCGCTGACCTCCTGGTCCATCAGGTGCTTCATGAGCAGCATCGAGACTTTGGCGATCTCGCATGGAAAGTCTTCAATTTCAATCCCATAGAACTGGTTCAGGCTGACGCGGGTGTGGTCCGTGATGAAGTCATACTGCAGGTTGCTGTGGAGCAGCTTGAGCACCTTGAATTCCAACTCGCGCAGGCGTTGATAGGTGATGATCAGGAAGTTACCGCTGCCGCAGGCTGGGTCGAGGAAGGTGAGAGATGCCAGTTTGTCCTGGAAGGCTCTCAATTCGGCACTGGTGCTGACAGAGCGTTCAAACTCTTCTTCGAGTTCATCAAGAAAGAGCGGTTTGATGACCTTGAGAATGTTCTCTTCGGATGTGTAGTGCGCGCCGAGCTCACGGCGTTCCTGTGGGTTCATGACGCCCTGGAACATGGCGCCGAAGATGGCAGGGCTGATCTGAGTCCAGTCGAAATCGCAGCAATCCAACAGGATGGAGCGCATTTTCGCATCAAAGGAGGCAGGTGGAAGCGATTCACTGAAAAGGTTGCCATCAATGTACCTGAAGCGTTTGAGCTCTTCGGAGAGATTGGTCATGCGGTTTTCAGGCGGTGTGTCCAAAATGGAGAAGAGCATCATCAATCGTTCGGAGAGTCCTGAACCGTCTTTGTCGGATGCTTCGATGTACTTGCGAAAGGTGCTTTTTTCGAAGATGCCGGTGTCGTCGGCGAACAAGCAGAAGAGCAGGCGCACCAGGTAGACCTCGAGTGGATGACCGACGTAATTCTTTTCTTTTAGGGCGTCATGGAGGCGAGCCAGCTTGTAGGAAGCGTCGGTGTTGAGTTCGATTTCTGTTTTGGCTTCGTCCGCACCACCATAGCCGGCAAGCAGGCGGAAGATGCGCACGTACTTGCGCAGTTCGGAGACCTTGAAGGGCTTATAGGGATGTTTCTTGTGATAGTTGAAAACACGCACCTGGTCAAAGTCGCAAACCATGATCAACTGAGGAGTCTCTTCGGGTTTGAGAGCTTGAACGTAGTTCATTGCCTGGGTATGGGCGGAGTCGAGCGACTTGCCTTTAGATTTCATTTCGATCAAAATCTGACCGGGAAGGAGATAGTCGATATAGTTGGGGGTTCCGTTGGGCATAAAGATCTGGTGTTGGGGGTAGCCAGTTTGCCAGTCCACGCCAAAGATGTTGAGGAATTGCTCGATGAACTTGAGATCATCTTGCTTTTCGTTGCCGGAGCAGTCGCGCCAGTTCTTTTGGAAAGCGGATGCGCGGGTTTCGATTTCGGTCCAGGTCAGCATGTGGGTTCCTTTTTGTGTATCTCCACCTCGCCAGTCTTTCGGCAGGCTTTTTGATTATACCCTTTGTGGCTGAGTTTCCCCCGCGCAATGAACTTCGGGGAAGACAGTTTTAATCTGTCATTAGAAGAATGAAGCAATCTCAAATCACGGTCTACCTAAAATTGGTGGTACCACGAATTAGCGCTTATGCTGTGCCGTCAGTTTAGATTGCTTCGCAACCCTTGTAAAAAGACACAAGGGCAGGAGAGGCTCGCAATGACAGATGGAATCCATCTTTCCCATATCGGAATCAGCCCTTGTAACTTCACCGCGAAGTCAGGACTCAATCCGACCTTACAAACATTAGATTCAAAATTCACCCACAAAAGAGACAGGGGTTTGGCCGGAACTGCCAAAATCAGGCCAGTTCGAAGTGGTTTCACCGATGAGCTTTAAATGGGAGAAATAGATGATGTAGCGGTCTTGCTGGGGGGAAGGAGCATAGCTAACGTAATTGCCCATAAAAATTCGCCCTCCGCTCTGCCCTTTTTCTCGCAGGTAGATGATCACCTTGTCAACCTGTTCCAGCCTGGTGAGGTTGGTTTTCCAGTTGCCGGTGCCACCGTAACCGCCATCATCGAACCCAAGCTTCTCACCGCGGGTGAACACGACCACAGCTTTCTGACCCGTTGTAAGGACGTCTTTTGCTATTGAAAAATTTTTCATGGGTAAGCTCCTGATTTTCGAAAACAATCTAATAGGAAGGCGGACTCGTGGGTTTCGATTTCGGCCCGGGTCAGCTTGGTTGGATTATAACAGGTAGCGGGGATCAGAATGTGGGGCGGAATGGTGCTCTTGCCTGCCCCGCGATTCTGTTCGCGGGGTTCACCACTCCGCCAGGTCTTGATGCAATTGGTAGATGTCGGAGTGAGGTAAAGGCGCCCTCATAACTCTTACGGGCTCTTCGTCCGGCCTACGAAAAAGCCGGATTGAACCCCGCTAAAATACACGGGGCAGGAAAGGCTCGCGATGACGGAATAAAAGGCAGATCGCCACGCAAAAGAGCTCGCGATGACGAGAGTCCGTCTTTGCGAGGAGCGAAGCGACGCGGCAATCTGCATTTAACAAGAGCCGGGTTCAGAATCGGAACCCGGCCTACGAAAAGATTACTGATGTGACCCTCTTCAGTCTCCCACCCCCTTTGATTTACCCGCCATTATTTGCCGGAGTGAGCCCGCGCGACATTTTCGCATGAACCGTATTGTCAGGCGGTCTCATTCCGGCCTACGATGAGAACGGATGGAAACGGCGAGGTGGGAAACAGCGTTGATTTGACGTAGGGCGAGATTGGAAGCACTGCAAGCCCTGCGGCAGGGATGTTTATTGTGCTTCCAATCCGCCGCAAAAAATTCAATGGCGGATTGAGGAGGGAGGAAGGTGACCGTAGTTTTAGAATCAAAACCTCCTCAATACCCTGTCGGGCACTTTGTCTCGCCCTACGGGCACTTCACCCCAAGGGAGGGCTATCTATCGCCCTACAGCTACCACCTTTAATCAACAAACCGGATCGATGAATTTATGAGCGGCGGTATAATCTTGCTATTATGGAAGAACTGATCGTTGCCCTACACATGCACACTGTCTATTCGGATGGAGACGGCAAGCACGCTGAGCTGGCTGCTGCGGGGTTGAAAGCCGGCGTGGACGTACTGATCGTTACTGATCACAACGTGTTAGTCAGTGATATCGAAGGCTACACGCAGGAAGGAAAACGCCGGCTCCTGATGCTGGTTGGCGAAGAGGTCCACGACCGCACTTCCCCCGTTGGTGGCAATCACATGCTCATTTTTGGGCACAATCTTGAGCTTTCCCGCTTTGCCCCCAACCGCCAGCAGCTGATCGACCAGGCACGCTCCGCTGGGGCTTCAACATTCCTGGCGCATCCTTTCGACGACCCGTTGCCGCTTTTCCACGAAAAGTCCTTTGATTGGACCGATTGGGATGTGAAGGGCTTCACCGGCATCGAGTTATGGAATCAGATGAGTGAGTTCAAGACCCGCTCTCAAACGCTGCCGAAAGCTGCCCTGCACGCGTTTTTCCCAGGCTTCATGATGCTCAGTCCACTGGAACGGACGCTCAAGCTCTGGGATGAGCTGCTGCTGACGCGCAAGCATCCCGTGGTCGCCGTTGCAGGCGTGGACGCGCACGCGCATACCTATCCCGCTGGTCCCTTCAAGGTCCAGGTTTACCCCTACGAGACACAGTTCCGCTCGATCACAACCCACATCATGACCCCCAAAGCGCTCAGCGGGGAGATCAACTCCGACAGGCGCATGGTCTACGAAGCCCTGTCTGCCGGGCATTGTTTTTGCGCCAATGACCTGCCCCATCCGACCCGGGGTTTTCGCTTTACGTGCAATAACAACGATGGCACTTTTTGGATGGGGGATAGAGTCAGTGCGGATGCGGGGCTGACCTTCCAGGTACGCTCGCCAATCCGGGCGCACATTCGTTTGCTCAAGGACGGGCAGGTGGTTCTTGAGGCACGCGACCGGGAGGTGTTGACCCACCTCACTAAGGAGCCTGGGATTTACCGCACCGAGGTTTATATCGATTTCCGCGGACGCCATCGGGGATGGATCTTCAGCAATCCAATTTATGCTGTTTGAGTCGGGTTTTTAGAAATATTTTTGATGAACCACTTTCTGTAGCCCAAAAGTCCCACAATTCACCAAGGACCCACCCCCTTATATTCCCCCTCCCATCGAGCCGCGATATGATTTTTGATCATTCCTGAACGTAATCACGCGGCTCTGGAGGGGGGCTAGGGTCATTGTGAGTATGCACCGTCAATCGTGCCCCTGCGAGGCCTTAGCCGAGTACGATTTTTGCTACCATTCGTGACGTCAGGTTCAACTGCGGAACCTGACCTACACAAACATTTCCTCTTATTCCTGCCATTCGTGACGTCAGGTTCAACTGCGGAACCTGACCTACACAAACATCTCTATATATTCCTGCCATTCGCGCAAACATCCGCGTAGGTCAGGTTGCGTTTTTCAACCTGACACCACGAACCTCACTTGAGTTTCCCATTTTTGTGTCCTGAAGCTTTCTTATCAGACTGTGCCCTCAACCTCGCCCCAAGAGGAAAAGTCGCTGATACGAAATTCTTTCATCACTTTGCCAAACCGATATGAGAATATCCCTTGATGTCACCTGGCAAAGTGATTCGCAATGACGACCCCGCCGTCATCGCGAGAGAAGCAAAATGGTCTTTCTCTTCATTTCCCACATTCTTCAAAAGCGAGATTGCTTCATCACTTTGCCAAACCGATGTGAGAATATCCCTTGATGTCACCTGTCAAAGTGATTCGCAATGACGACCCCGCTGTCATCGCAAGAAAAGCTAAGTGATCTTTCTCTTCATTTCCCACACCCTTCAAAAACGAGATTGCTTCATCGCTTTGCCAAACCGATATGAGCGTATTCCTTGATGTCACCTGGCAAAGTGATTCGCAATGACGACCCCGCCGTCATCGCGAGCCTCTTTTGCGAAGCGATCTCTCATTTACAAAAAGAAGTCCTCAGATAAGTCGCGCCATTCAGGGTTAATAGAATTTATGAGGGCAACTTTCTTGGCTCTGGAACCAGCTTTAATCTGTTTTTCCCGACTGATGGCAGACAATATGTCTCCCCCGCACTCAAAATAGACAAGCTTGAATGCCTTATACCTAAAGGCAAAATCTCTATTGCTTGCCGTCCTGTGTTGATAGAGACGTTGGACAAGATTACTCGTCACGCCTATATAAAGAACGGTATTAATCTTGTTGGTCAGGATGTAAACACAATTTGTTTGGTAATTCATAGCATCTCTGTGTTAAATCTACTGCAGTGGGATTATTTTACCCATGTATATGAAAACTGAGAGATCGCTTCGCAAAAGAGGCTCGCGATGACGG
>DIVL01000074.1:0-13391 GCA_002435825.1 Anaerolineaceae bacterium UBA6133 | reverse complement strand
GATGACGGAACCAAGGAGAGATCGCTTCGCAAAAGAGGCTCGCGATGACGGAATCTGGGCGAGATCGCTTCGCAAGAGAAGCTCGCGATGACGGGCTAAAGATCCGATTACCCTGCTTCGCGGGCACACGGACTCACCTTCCATTCTTAATCTGAAATCTGTTACTGCGAACCTCTTTTGTGAAGCAATCTAAACTCCTGGCGGAACAGAAACATATTAGGCAACAGGATCACGCTGATTATCCACAAAAGGGTTTGTGAACCTCACAAGCTAATTTAGGGCGAACAGTCTAGATTGCTTCGTCCCTCGCAATGACAGAAGGGCACGATGTCCCGCTTACGCCGCTGTCATCGCGAGCCTCTTTTGCAAAGCGATCTAATAAGTAGGATCACGGTAATTAATCACAAGGCGTTTGTGAACCGCTCATATTACTTGATGATAAACAGTTTAGATTGCTTCGTCCCTCGCAATGACAGAAGGGCACGATGTGAAAAAAATGCTCGCAGGATCATGGTTTTACCTCTCAAAGCGTTTGTGAGCCGCTCATATTACTTGATGATAAACAGTTTAGATTGCTTCGTCCCTCGCAATACCCTGAGGGCACGATGTGACAAAAAAAACCACACAGGCAAACCAGAGCCTCCTGGTTCGTTGGTATAATTTCAGGGTGGCTGCCATGCAGAATTTTTTAGCGTTGATTGAAAGCAAAATTCAAGCTCTGCTTGAAGGTACGATGGACAGGCTGCTCTTCCCTGGAGCAGCGTCGTCGCTCAGCAGTCAGTTGGTGACTCTTATTGATGAGAAGATCCAGGCGCAGACTGATACCCGCGAAAAATTCGTGCCCGATTTGATCACACTGTTCGTTTCACCAGAAAAGTGGGATGCCTGGCAGGAGACCATGCCTACTCTGAACCAGGTTGCCAGCGAGGTGGAAGCCGGTTGGCTTGAGCAGGGTTATCAATTCAGAGTGCCGCTCCGCATCCAGCTGGCGCAAAACCCCAGCCTGGCGGTTGACGCAATAGAGATATCCACAGCTCTCACGCTCCCATCCTCCGACACCTCAAAAACTTCCCTGCAGATCACGGCTCCTGAGGCTCCTGCTGAACCAGTCCGACCCGAACGTGCCTATTTCATCATCAATGGCAAGGAACAGCACTATCTGAACAAGACCATTATCAAGATCGGACGTCGGAGCACCAGCGATATCCAACTTGACGACCCGTTGGTATCGCGCGATCACCTGCAGCTAAGGGCGCAGCAAGGTCATTACCTGCTTTTCGATCTTAGCTCAACCGGTGGAACCTTCCTCAACAATCAGCGTGTAAAAACCGCTACCCTCAAGCCTGGTGATGTGATCCGGATCGGCAAAACGCTCCTGATTTACAACCAGGATATGCCAGGCACAGGGTTAAATCCGACCACGATCATAGCCACAAAGGAGTGAAATGTCTGCTACAGCTGGTCTGATACTGCGTGTCTTGTTTCTGGCTTTTCTTTATGCCTTTTTGGCTCTCGCGATGTGGATGTTATGGCGCAGCGTGGTCTCAAAGCAGGTGCACCAGGGAAATCTCGCGATCCCCAGCCTTTTGCTATCCTCTGGAATCGGTGCGGAACCGAAGATACAAAGCTTTGCCGGCGTGGAGGTTTTAATTGGTCGCAGCCTGGATTGTGATTTTATCCTGGAGGATTCAACTGTTTCTTCCAGGCATGCCCGTCTATTCTATAACCTGAATCAATGGTGGTTCGAGGACCTCAAGTCGACGAATGGTTCCTATTTGGATGGAATTCGGGTTGAGGAACCCATTGTTGTCAAAGATAACGACGAATTTTATTGCGGTGACGCAATTTTCAAAATTTTCATAAAACCAATTGAAGAATAAGAGAGGCGAAAATGACAGAAGAGTTTGCATTTGGGATCATCGGAGGATCAGGACTGTATGGCTTTAATGGGTTACAAAAAGTGGAAACCATCGAGGTGGAGACTCCTTTCGGCAAGCCGTCCTCACCGATCGTAATCGGCGAAGTAAAAGGCAAAAAGCTGGCTTTTCTGGCGCGGCACGGAATCGGACATGTCCTATTACCCTCTGAGGTGAATTACCGTGCAAATATTTATGCTTTCAAAGAACTCGGCATCAGCAAGATCATCAGTGTGAGTGCTGTCGGCTCCCTGAGGGCTGATTACGCTCCGGGGCATATCGTTGTGCCAGATCAGGTTTTTGATTTCACCAAAGACCGAAAACGCAGTTTCTTTGGCGACGGGATAGTTGCCCACGTCAGCACCGCCCATCCATTCTGCCCAAAATTAAGCGCGCAGCTTCTAAAAGCCCTAAAGGAACAGGATGTCGTGGTGCATAGTGGCGGCACCTATATCACCATCGAAGGTCCGCGCTTCTCAACGCGCGGTGAGTCAAACACCTTCCGCAGTTGGGGTATGTCTTTGGTGGGCATGACCGCCTCACCTGAGGTCTTTTTAGCGCGCGAAGCAGAAATCTGCTATGCCACGATGGCGCACGTGACAGATTACGATTGCTGGCACATTTCAGAAGAGCCGGTAACCGTGGAAATGGTGATCAATACCCTTACTAAAAACACAGCAGTAGCGCAAAATGCTTTGATCCGCCTGGTTGATATGCTGGCAGAGGAAGATGGCTCTGTGACTTGTGAGTGCGGTGAAGCCTTGAAATATGCCATTATGACCAATCCTGCGAAGATCAACCCGGAAACTAAATCCAGGCTCCACCTGCTGGTCGATAAGTATCTCGGATAACCTTGTCTGCTAAAGCCGCCACCCGATTGCATTCAAAACAGCCCAGGCTGCTCGCGCTGGCGGCGCTATTCCTGTTTTTCCAAACCGCTGCCCTTTCGCTGGCAAATGGAACACGCATCCACTCCGAAACACTGCAGCTGGACTGGCTGGTTTTTGTGCCCTATTTTGTCTGGTTGGGCGGCATCCTGGTGCTTCATAAGGCCGTCCGGCGTAAGCTGCCAAACCGTGATCCCTGGATCTTTCCAACTTTCACCGCTTTAGTCGGCTGGGGACTGCTGAGCGTTTGGCGTCTTTCACCCAGCCTGGGACAAAAGCAGCTGGGGTGGTTCCTGGTGGGTTGTGCCCTGTTTTGGCTGGGTCTCAACACCAACCGCCTGAGCCGTCTATTGAAGCGCTACAAGTATGTATGGCTCCTGATCGGTTTGCTGCTGATTGGGCTGACTTTCATCGTCGGTGTAAATCCGACAGGCGCGGGACCGCGATTGTGGCTGGAAGCCTTTGG
This sequence comes from Anaerolineaceae bacterium UBA6133, assembly GCA_002435825.1. Taxonomy (GTDB): domain Bacteria; phylum Chloroflexota; class Anaerolineae; order Anaerolineales; family Anaerolineaceae; genus Mesolinea. The sequence continues at coordinate 10,122 of DIVL01000074.1, read as the reverse complement.
GTTTTATTTTCAGCCCTCTGAACCCCTGAAACTTTTGATGATCGTTTACCTGGCAGCCTTCTTCGCCGATCAGATCAAACCCAATATCACGCTGCTGGGCTCGGTCCTTCCTACTCTGATTGTCACGGCAACAGCTGGATTTTTACTGATCGGTCAGCGGGATCTCGGCACCGCCAGTTTATTTATCTGCCTTTACGTCCTGATGCTGACGGTGACCACGCAAAAGCGCCGCTTTTTGTGGCTGATCCCCCTGGCTGGCATTGTGGCGGGGTTGATCGGCTACTTTGTGTTTGATGTTGTCAGAGTCCGCATCGACATCTGGCTTGACCCCTGGGCGCAGGCATCAGGAAACGCTTACCAACTCGTGCAAGCCCAGATTGCGATCGCGGCAGGCGGACTGGCTGGAACGGGACCCGGTTTGGGCAGCCCCCTTTTCATCCCCGTGGCAGTCTCGGATTTCATTTTCCCGGCTGTTGCCGAAGAAACCGGCTTGCTGGGCAGCTCGGCTCTGATCCTCCTGATGCTTATCCTGGTTGTTCGCGGTATCAGCATTGCCCAGTCCACCAAGACGACTTTCGGGCGTTATCTGGCTTTTGGGATTGCGTCTTATTTTGGGTTGCAGACCTTCTTTATTGTCGCCGGGAACCTGGGACTGCTGCCGCTGACTGGCGTGACCTTCCCCTTCTTTTCCTATGGCGGCTCATCGCTCGTAACAAATCTAATCGCGGTGATGCTTTTGCTCAAAATCAGCTCAGAGCTTGCAGCTGAACCCCTGCCCGAACCTGTTCGCCAACCTTATCGTTGGGTGGCAGCCATTTTTCTCATCTTGTTTATCCTGGTGATAGCCGCCAGTAGCTGGCTCGCGATCATCAGGCAGGAAGAGCTGCTGGCAAAGCCTGAAAACCCACGCTGGGCGGTTTACGACCGTTACTCCCCCAGGGGCAGGATCCTGAGCCAATCGGGAGAGGAGCTGGCAATTACAACAGGTGAAATCGGCAGCTATAAACGTGAAGTTCTCATACCTTCCTTGAGCAACACGATCGGCTATACCAGCGGCTTATATGGGCAGGACGGCTTGGAATTGAGCCAGTATCAGTGGCTGAGAGGGTACTCAGGGAGAAGTTATGACACCCTTTGGAAGTATCAAATGTTCTACAATCAACCACCTCCGGGTGTAGACATCAAACTGAACATTAATGCCTCCCTGCAAACCACCGCTGATGCCTTATTGGGTGAAGAGAAAGGCGCGGTTGTGCTTCTAAACGCGACCACGGGTGAGATCTACGCCATGGCTTCCCACCCCTACTATGACGCAAACACCCTCACCGAAAACTGGGAGCAGTTGAGCCAGGACGCTGATGCTCCGTTGGTCAACCGAATAACCCAGGCAACCTATCCCTTGGGAACATTGGTAAACAGCCTGGGTCTCGCCACTTACTACAACTGGCCACAATCCGCAGCAGGGGCGCTGCCGGTAGCAGCAGGTGGAGAAGACGAGTTTTGCCAGGCAGCCAGCACCGCTTATGGCGAGGAGTTGAATGGTTACCAGAGCGGTTGCGAGGCAGCAGCATTGGCATTAATCCAGAATCTCGACCCGGTCGTATTCCTGGATCAGTTGGAATCCTTCGGACTGTTTAGCGCGCCTGCTTTTTCACTGCGTACAAGTGCGCCTGGCGAAAAACCAGACCCGGCAGTCATCCAAACCAAGCCGATGAGCGCGCTTGAAATCCAGGCAACTCCGCTGCAGATGGCATTAATTGCGGCAAGTATTACCAATGATGGGTTGTTGCCCTCTCCAAGATTACGCAACACTTACCTTGCAGAAGATGGTCAATGGACAGCTTTCAGGGAAGGCGTTTTTCCAGTTCGGGTAATTGAATCGGGGGCAATGGATCGGCTGCGGACGAGTCTGATCGGCAATGACGAAGCTTTTTGGTTCCAGAGCGGGCACGCCCAGACCCGGGATGGCAAGATCCTCACCTGGTATATCGGCGGCACCACTGAGGATTGGGTAGCCACACCCCTGGCTATTGCAGTGGCAATCGAATCAAACGCTCCCGACCTGGCACAAACAATCGGGAGCAGTCTGTTGAGTTTATTCGCGACTGAGTAAGTTTTAGCGGATGCGCAAGAACTTTCGCCGTCCCACCTGGAGCACACTGTCTGGATCAGGCTTGGTATTGGGATCACTCATAGTTACCCCATTGACTTTTACACCCATCTGATTGATCAATCGGCGGGCTTCGCTGCGAGTTGCAGCCAACTTCTGCCCCACCATAATGTCAATCAGGGTCTCTTTCGCAGCAGGATGATACTCGGGCATCTCTTCCGGAGTATCGCCTTTTTGGAAGGTGTGCACAAATTGATTTTGAGCATTCTCCGCGGCTTCAGCGCCGTAGAAGACCGCGGTAATACCATAAGCGAGCTGCATTTTTGCGTCGCGAGGGTGCAGGCTGCTGGTGGCTAACCCAGCCTTAAAACGAGAGAGTTGTTCGGGGGACCACTCGGTGGCAAGCTCGGCATAGACGGGCATGGCCTTATCCGGGATGCTCATAACCTTGCCATACATATCAGCGGCGTTGGTGTTAAGCGGGATATGGTTGCCCAGGGATTTGCTCATACGCACCTCGCCATCAGTGCCAGGCAGGATACCCAGGATAACACCGATGTTTGGCTTCTTGCCAAGCGAGGTCATGATCTTGCGGGAAGCTGTGATAATGTTGAAAAGTTGATCAGAGCCCCCCACCTGGACATCTGCGTCAAGGTGATAAGCGTCGTAGCCCTGCATGATAGCGTAGAAGAATTCATGCAGGTAAATCGGCTCGCTTTTGTCCCAGCGTTTGTGGAAATTATCGCGCGTCAGGAATTGCTGAGCAGTGAAATTCGAAGCCAGACCGATGAAGTCAGGCAGCGAAAGCTCTCGGAGCCACTGATCGTTGTAAAGCACCTGCGTGCGTTCCGAATCGAGGATGCGGAAAGCCTGCTCGGCATAGGTTCGGGCGTTTTCCATGACCTTTTCCTCGCTCAAATGGGGACGTAGTTTGTCCTTGTCTGAGGGGTCGCCAATCCTGGAAGTGTAAGTGCCGATCACGAAGAGCACTTCATGCCCAAGCTCCTGGAATTGACGGAGTTTGCGCATGGTAACGGTGTGCCCAAGATGAAGGTCGGTGGAGGTGGGGTCGTAACCGCAATAAACGCGCAGGGGCTTGCCCGCTTTTTCGGACTCAACCAGGCGTTGGCGCAGTTCTTCCGCCATGCTGTCGGCAATGGTCGCGTCGCCAAAATCGGCGCCTTGCATCAAATATTCAACTTGTTCATCGATGTTCATCTTCTTCTCCTGCACGGTCAAATTTCGGCGTATGACCGTATTAGCTGAGTTACTATAAAAGTTGATTTTACCACTGGATATTCCATCAGACTTAAAACAGTTTCTCCATGCTTCACGCCATCGCGAACAAAGTGTCGAAAAGGCAGGGTGGATCGGCGTCACAATCTCTCAACTCACAACAATATCGAAATAGCCAACCTACCATTGACAGCAGTTTTCACCCATGATCGCGTCTAGCATCCTGGCGAAACTCAATCTTACAAACAAAGAATCAAATATTTACGTGTCGGTGGGTAGGCTATCGCAAGGTGTACTCCCGAAAACGCTCCGTGACGCCAACCCACCCTACTATGATTTTTCACTTATTGCCAATGCACACTAATTGTTTCGCTTTCTGTGATTTGAATGATCCTCGTAGGGAACGGCCTTGCGCCGTTCCGTCTGGCCAAATTGCGGAAGGGGTCAAGCTTTTTAGACAAGTATGATTGTTTACACTTTATACAAAGTGATTGTTTACAGTCTTTAGGGCAGAAACGGGGGTCTGCCCCTACAAAAGCTACCTTCCCTCGAACCCCCAAACGTAGGGGTAACCCCCCGTGGTTACCCGCCACTATGGCAAACACGGGGTTGCCTCTACGATCCGAGATGATGTGTTTGGAGGATAAAAGTGTAAATAATCACCCTAAACACCATGTAAACCATCATTGTCTTGACACAAGCCCCTTCCCTACGACAAAATAGATAAAAAACGGACGAGCGTGAGCTCATCCGTTCATGGTTTTGTCCAAAAGATCAACTAATCGTTCGGATAGGATGAAATATCATCCTCAAGTTTTAGATCAGCCTCGGGTAAGGATTCACCTTCCAGGATGTTTTCTTCATCAACCAGTTCAACCTCAGGTGCTGCCTCTTCAGTCTCTTCCAAAGCATTTCCAAGATCCTGTTTTACTTCTACTGCTGCTTCTTTAACACTTTCCGCTTCAACCTCCGCCTCAGATGAAGCAAGTTTCTTAGTCTCAATCTCAGCAGCTAATTCATCAGCCAGCTTTTGTTCCTTAGCCTCCAGGTTTTTTGCCCAAACAGTGTGGCGTAAAACCAGCAGAAGCGCAGCAAAAATCGCCACAATCAGCATAAAGGTTTGATTAATATTGATCCCATTGACCGGTGAAGGATCCAAACGCAGGAATTCAAGGAAGAAGCGGAAGGTTGGGTAGAGCACCAGGTAAAGAAAGAACAAATCGCCTGTAAACAACTTTTTGCGCCATTTCCGATTGATCAACAAGAGCAAACCGGCTGAAAGTAAAGTAAGGATGCTCTCGTAAAGAAAGAGCGGGTGGTATTTCGCAACCTGTTCGAAGCCCTGAATGCGGTAAGGTGGGTCGATGGTGATTGCCCAGGGGAGGTTTGAAGGACCACCATAAACTTCCTGGTTAACGAAGTTTCCCCACCTGCCGACGGCTTGTCCGATGAGAAGACCGGGGGCAATATAGTCAACCCACTCAAGGAAATTGAGCTTTTTAGATCTGCAGTAAATAATGAGAGTCAGCGCTCCACCAATTACACCGCCAGCAATGCCGAGCCCGCCTTTCCATATCTTGAGGATCTCGATCGGGTTGCGGAGGTAATTTTCGGTGGTGACTCCCATAGCCTGGTTGGAGGCGGATGGGGTGAAAACGTGCCAGAGGCGTGCGCCAATGATGCCGCCGATCAGCAGCCAGGGAAGCATATCAAGGATGATTTCAGGATCACGACCTGCCCGTTTCGCCTGTCTCGAAGCCAACCATGCACCTAAAATAGCACCAACAATGATAATGATCGCATAAAAACGGATAGTTAATGGACCGATATTAAAATCTTGAGGCATGAAGTTTCCTTTCCGTAACCGTTGAGAATTAAGCTTGCTTAGATTGCTTCCAGACGAAGATAATCCGCTGGAGTGCGGTTACATTAGCCATAATAGCTATTATACCAACGGAAATAAGAAGTTGATTAAACACCAGACCGAGTATGAGGACGATGGACCGTTCAATGCGGCTGAAAAAGCCGGCTTTGCCGGAGAAACCAAGCCCTTCTGCGCGGGCACGGGTGTATGAAACAAGCAGCGAGCCGCAGAGTGCGGCGTAGGTTAGCATAATCGCCAGTGTATAAGCTTGAGTCTGAAAATGATACAGCACGCCTGCCAGGAGGATCATTTCATCATAGCGATCTATCACCGAATCAAGGAAAGCGCCAAACTTGCCAACCACACCCGTTTTGCGCGCCAGCGCCCCATCCACCGCATCCAGGGGTGCCATAAAAGCCGCCACCAACCCGCCCGCCAGCAGCATTCCCCTTGCGATCAAGTACGCTGCTACGACGTCGCCAATCAGACCGAACAGTGTGATGAAGTTCGCAGAAATTCCCAATTTCAACAGGAAACCAGCAATAGCATCCAGCGGTTTCTGGAAGGTTCTCCGAAGAAACGACTCAAAATCCGGCTTGGTTTTGCGCATTTATTCTTCTTCCTCCTCAGGTTCAGGCGGGTCAAGCAGGATTTCACGGTCTTTTCCACCGCTTTGCGCGGGTCCAAGCACACCGCGTGCTTCAAGCTGGTCAATCAGCCAGGCTGCGCGAGGGTATCCCAGGCGCATGTGGCGCTGCAGATACGATGCGCTTGCCCGCCGGCTGCGCCGCACGAGGTCAATCGCCTGATTGATGAGTGTCTCGTCGCTGTCTTCGGGTTGATTTTCTTGAATGACCTCTTCCCAGGGTGCCTCTTCTTCTGCTGGTTCACTTGCAGCTTTCTCCGCAGGATGCGCGGTGGGTTTTGCAGGTTCCGGCACGGGCAGGTCGAGCTGCTCTTTGTGCCTGGTGTCTGCGTTTTCATGCCACCATTTGATGACAGACCGGATTTCCGGGTCGGTGATCATGACGCCCTGGGACCTCTGCATTCCAGTCTCGGGATGCACGAAGAGCATATCGCCCCTCCCAAGCAGTGTTTCAGCGCCAGGCTGGTCGAGAATGACCCTGGAGTCCACCTGCGATGCAACTGTAAAGGCAATCCGGGTGGGGAAGTTTGCCTTGATAACGCCTGTAACCACATCCACACTGGGGCGTTGTGTGGCAACCACCAGATGGATACCAATTGCGCGCGCTTTCTGAGCCAGGCGCACAATTTGATCCTGGGTCTGATCAGCTGAATTGAGCATCAGGTCCGCCAACTCGTCGATCAGGATCACGATACGCGGCAACTTCGGTTTGCCCACCTTCATCATTTTGGCATTGTAAGAGTCAAGGTTCCTTGCCCGGGTGCTCTCCAGCAGGCGATAACGGTTTTCCATCTCCGTGGTAGCCCATCGCAAAACGCCCATGATGCGCTCAACTTCGGTTTCGACCTCGCCATAGAGGTGCGGTAAGCCGCTGAAGCGCTTCAGCTCCACCCGTTTCGGATCGATCATCACCAGTTTGAGATCGTCGGGATGGTTGTTGAGCACCAGTGACATGGTAATTGCGGCGATACAAATGGACTTACCGGAATTGGTCGTGCCGGCAATGAGCAGGTGGGGCATGGTGGAAAGATCCGAGACGATTGGTTCACCAGAGACACCTCTGCCAAGTGGAATTGCCAGCGGTGAGTTGATGCGAGCAAATTCTTCCGATTCGAGCAGAGGGCGCAGCCGCACAAGCATGTGTTCCGTATTTGGCACTTCCACCCCCACGTAGGATTTACCCGGCACAGGAGCCACAATGCGCAACCTTTCCGCCTTCAGTGCCAGAGCCAGGTCCTTGGAGAGACCTGAAATTTTGGAAATGCGTACTTTTTGTTTGTCGTCCTGACCAGCCCTTTCGATGTAACCCGGCTCGACCGCGTATTGGGTCACGGTGGGTCCCACCCGGTAGCCGACCACTTTGGCAGGAACGCCAAACTCGATCAGGGTTTTCTCCAGCAAACCGGCGTTCATGTTGATGGTAGCCTGGTTGGTGGCGACCGTTTTTTCGTTCTCAAGCAATGTCAGAGGCGGCAAACCTTCAGGACGGTGATATTTGATGGGGTTCTGTATCTCATCTTCTTCCATCTCTGTGTAGTTTTTACGATATTGCAGCGGGAGTTGTGCCTGACCTTGTTGCTTACGAACAGGTTTACGCTCGGCAAGAGCAGGCTGGGCTTTCCTGGCAGAAACCACAGGTGGAATTTCAAGGAAGGTGGGCAACTGCTGTTTCGTTTGGGTAGTCTCTCCCAGTTTCATCCTCGCCCAACGATCCAGCCGACCGACCAGGTCCAGCCCAAAAAGTAGCGTGATCAGGCCAAGGACGAGCAAAAAAATCCCGGCAGGGATGCGTGTGATCAGACTTATCAAAGGAAAAGCCACGCCATAGCCGCTGATCCCAGCAGCGCTCGTCCCTGCGTTCACACTGCTAACTGTATCGTTGAAGAATGCCGAGAGAGCCCCTAGCAGCAGGAAAAACGCGACTTCCACCACGATAACGCGCAGTAGATTGACTTGCCTGGCTTGATTTTTACGCCAGAGCAAAAGCAGCCAGCCGGCGGAAAAAACAGCCGCCGCAACGATAAAGCGCCCATAGCCGAACCAACGCCGCAGCATGGCTGCCCCGGCATCCACAACGCGCCCATGCGTGATCCCAAGCACTGCCAGGATCAGAAGCGCCCCCATCACCAGCAGCACCAAACCGGCAAAATCCCACCCTACCCTGATCAGTCTTTCTTTATTGGCTCTCGCCTGGGCTTCAGCCTTTAGGGCTGCCGCTTCAGCTGCTTGTTTCATTTTGGCTGAGTCGCTCGCGCGGCTCTTGTTGGCGGTCTGGCTCACAGGTTTCTCCGTTCATGCAGCGAGTTATGCTGAAGTAATATTCAGCATTTTACATTGCACCAATCGTGCCAGTTTGGAAAGAATAGGAAACTCAAGGCTTAATCAAATCCTTACCAACCGCCGTAGGGAAAAAACCTGCCTCTTCCTCAAATGCATGCCTGCGCCCCGTAGGGAAAAGGCCTGTGTTTTCCTTATTATATTTCCCACGCGATATCATCCCGGTCGAGACATCCCGCAAGGGGAGGCTTTGCACGGCCATCGACCCTACAAGGTCCTCGACCAATTACCAACCACAACCCTGTTGCCCCGTAGGTCGCACAAGATAATCCCGGTCGAGGCATGCCATCGACCCTACAAGGTCCTCATTGGATTTCTCACACAACAATTCCGGTCGAGGCATGCCGTCGACCCTACAAGGACATTCAACATCATTCCAACAATAACATCTTGCTGATTTTGTAGAGTAAAATCTTCACATGCTCAAACGCAAGTCACCCAGAATGCTTGGCTTTGATTACACATCTGCCAGGATTTACTTTGTAACCATTAATTGTCATAAAAATCAACATCTATTAGGTGAAATTGTCAAGAATGGAGACCTTAACCCAATTGTTTTTTCTGAAATCGGGATAATTGCTACCGAAAAGATTAATGAGTTGAGTTCCCATCATGCTGGTGTCGAGGTTTTGGACTATGTGGTGATGCCCAATCATATCCACATGTTGATTTCTTTACAGAAACAGGTAAAGACTTCGCCGTTATCAACCATCGTTGGTTCTTACAAATCGGGCGTTTCGAGGGTGGCAAGGCAAGCATTCCCAGGCTTGCAATTATGGCAAGGATCCTTTTCGGACCATGTGATTAGAGATGAAAATGATTTATTGACCCACTCTGAATACATAAGGATGAATGTTTACAGATGGCGGAAAGACAAGTATTTCATAAAGGGATAGATTGTTGTTGTTGTAGGGAAGACGCCAACCACTGCCCTGTTGCCTTGTAGGGAAAAGGCCTGCCTTTTCCTCACCAAATTACACGTGATATTATCCCGGTCGAGGCATCCCGCAAGGGGAGGCTTTGCACGGCCATCGACCCTACAAGGTCCTCGACCAACTACCAACAACAACCCTGTTGCCCCGTAGGTCGCACAAGATAATCCCGGTCGAGGCAGGCCATCGACCCTACAAGATTCTCATCGGATTGCCAATATAACAATCCCGGTCGAGGCATGCCATCGACCCTACGAGTATCTCATCCGTTTGTATACTACATACACCGGTAAAGGCAGCCTACCAGCCCTATGAGAAGCTCGCAAAAAGGTTTACGAATTATTCTTCTAATTTCGTATTGGAAGGTTTGGTTTCGCTCGTCTGCCCGGAGGGAGCGCCTGCTCCATCCACTTCCATATCGGCGATCACCTGGGCAACGCTCTCGAGTGCGATTTTCTGTTTCCGGTAGAGGTCAGCCTCCGAGACCGACAACCTGCGAGCCACTTCGCGCACTTTTTTGCCCCCTGAGTTTCTCACTTTTACTAAAAACAGCGTTTTCATCGAGGAAAGGAGCGGTTTTCGGGACACTAAGGGGGCAAAAAAATAGTCTAAAATGTAGGCATGGCGTTCATTAGAAAAGTGAAAACAGCCAGTGAAGCTACTGCTGTTCAGATTGCTTTCAAAGAAAAAGGTAAAGTTGTGCGGATTATTCACATAGGTAGTGCTCATACCGATGAGGATCTCCGTGTTTTGCTGGCAATAGCTCATAACAAGTTACACACCAAGCAACCGGAACTCTTTCCTGAAGCGGCATCCAGCTTCCGAGTAGAAATCAGGCAGACCTATTCGGGTCTACTTTGGAAAATCTTACAACAAGAATATCAAAAGCTTGGATTTGCGAAACTGCGAGACGATGTATTTGAGGCTTTATGTCTTACAAGGATTGTAGAGCCAACGTCAAAAATAGACAGTTTGCGAGTATTGGCAGATTTGGGCA